>JBFWJP010000079.1:0-6386 GCA_050253135.1 Desulfurella sp.
ACCACACACACCAATTGCATAATCTATAGATAGCGAGCCAGTTGGTATAACATCTATCTTAACAGTTTCATGTTCACCTAATTTCATTAACGAGCCTTTTCCAAAACGCTTTTCTATGCTTGATATGGCAACTTTTAGCGACTCTAGTTTTTTTTCATCCATACAATCTCCCATTTTTTTATTTTACTAAATTTATAAATAATTTTCAATTTATTTAAAAATCAAATATAATACAGTTTAGTTTCTTCTAATATTCAACTCATCTGAAAAATCAGTTTCTCTAAACTCAAATTCACCCCTTGTGCCTTTTTTCCTCAATTCTTGGTCATAGGCTTTTAGATCCTTTCTCATTACTTTTGCACTAATTGTTTTAGGAAAAGCACTCATAAACTCTATTACCCTTGGCCTTTTGTATGGTGCCATATGATCTCTTATAAACCTAAAAATATCTAAAGCCATCTCTTTCGATGGTATATAATCTGGCTTTAACACTATAAAAGCTTTGGGAATTATTCTATCTTTTTCATCCACTGTTGGGATAACGCCTACTTCTAACACTGCATGGTGCACCATAATCTCACTTTCTACTTCAAACGGACTAATTCTATAATCAAGGCTTTTAAATACATCATCTGCTCTTCCAACGAAATAAAAGTAACCATCTTCATCAACTGAAGCCACATCACCTGTTAGGTAATAACCACCTTTAAAAATCATTGCATTTCTTTCGTGATCACCAAGTGCTGCTAGTAACCCAAGGGGTTTTGTAGGGTAAATTTTAACTGCCAACTGACCATCTTCTCTTGGTTTTACAGGATCTAGCAACTCATTTAATGGCAAAAGATCATACCCAGGTGCCACTTTGCCCATAGAACCCTCTTTAATTGGCTCACCTATAAAATTTCCTATCATAGCTGTGCTTTCTGTTTGACCATAACCTTCTCTCAAATCGAGATTTAATTTTTCTTTTACTTTTTTTACAATTTCTGGGTTCAACGGCTCACCCGCACTTACAAGTTGAGCTAATGAAAATTTGTACTGACTTAAGTCTTCAATTAAAAACAACTTCCACACGCTCAAAGGTGCACAAAGCGTTGTAACTTTGTATTTTTCTATAACTGATAAAACTTTTTTTGCATTAAACTGTTTGTATCGATATGTAAAAATTGTACTTTGGGCATTCCATGGTGCATAAAAACTACTCCATGCATGTTTTGCCCAACCAGGTGCACTAATATTATAATGCACATCACCTTTTTTGCACCCAATCCAATAGGTCGTTGTAAGATGACCAACTGGGTAGTGGTGTGAATGCATAACTAACTTTGGCCTTGCAGTAGTACCAGAGGTAAAAAAAGAATACATTTCATCCGTAGAGTATGTTATAAATGTAGGCACATATTCATCTTTGTACTTATCTACCTCACTATAGTTAATCCAAAGAGGCACTTTTTCTTCCTCTTCTCCTAATACAGCATTTAGAGGGTCTCCAACATTCACACGCGCTACTAAATCAAACAATGCTTCTTTTGCTTTCATTACCTTGTCTACATACTCGCTATTAACAAACAAAAATTTGATATTTGCTGATTTTATACGATCCGCTACATCTTCTGGTGGTAACATCACAGCAGCAGGAATTATTACGCCACCTGCCTTCATCAAACCAAGTAAAATTTCATACAAATACACTGAGTTTTCCATCATTATCATAACTCTGTCGCCTTTTTGTAAACCCAAATCTTTAAAAAAGTTTGCAGCCTGGTTTGATCTTTTTCGCATCTCATCAAATGTTACTTTTTTTTCTAACCCATTCTCATCTGCACAAATTAAAGCCAAATCATTATTATCCTTTGCCATATAATCAAAATAATCTAAAGCCCAATTAAATTTTACTAAATGTGGCCACTTAAATTCCTTTTTACAGGTTTCATAATCTGGCCCGCTAAGAACAAAATCCCTTAACCTTAAAAATTCAGACAACTCTTGTTTCATAAAACCCCCCTACTTAATTAGTGTATATTTAGTGGTAGTATATATGAAAAGTAAAATATGTCAATAAAAAACTATTTTTTTAAATAAGAGTAAATTTTAGCTACAAAAGAGCTTGAGTACATCTGAAGGCGTATTTTAAACCAATTTATATCGGATTTCCAAATTCTAAATCTCTTGATTTCAAGCACATTACCACCTGGTATATTAGCGCCAATTTTAGTTGTAAATAAATACTTAAACCCTACCTCTTTTGCTGCCTTAATGCTTGTCTCATCGTATGCACCAAATGGCCATGCAAACGAGTAGGTTTTTTTTCTAATTTCTGTTTCAAGTTCGCCTTTTGCAAGCTTCAATTCCCCTAAAACCCTTGAGTATCTCTCGTTTTTAGTTTCAAAAACGCCGATTTTACCGTGGTCTTTTTTATAACGATCTACAATTTGCATCAATTCTTCAGCATAATTTTCTTTTTTAAAAAATTCTAAGTAACCATTATCCAAAACATGCTTATGCAGTATATCATTCAATTCTTTATCTGGTATAAATTGGTTGTAAGCATACTCAGGTCTTTTATCAAAGTCGAGCGTCCCATAGCGTTTATCGCCTGCAACATCTCCAAAAAAAGAAAGTTTTTCTTTGGGTCTATTAAAGCCTATAATTTTATCACTAGCATAAACTTTTTGGTGCATTCTAGAGTGCGGCAAAACTTTTATTATGCCACTTTTATCCATAAAGCGAACCTCACTCCAGCATAATTTACTTTCTTGTTTATGCCTAAAACCATCAACTAACACAAATTGAGCTTCACATTTGGGTAATTTTTCCATTGTAATTTTACCAGAGTAAACATCATCTAAGTTAAAACCTAGCGATTCTTCTTCTTCAACATTCCATGTAACTAAAAAAAGCAATGCTTTAAACCCATACTTTTTAAGCAAGGGATAAGCCCACACCCATGTATCTAAATAACCATCATCAAAAGTTATAACTACAGCTTTTTGCCAATCTTTCTTTCCATCTATCATGTATTGAGCCAACTCTTCATCGTCAATACTGACATATCCTTCTTGCTTCAAATACTTAAGATGAGCTTCAAAAACTTCAGGACTAATGGATAATACATCGTTATCATAGTTTATGTGGTGATACAATAAAACTGGCACACTAAACATCTTTTTCCTCCAACAAACTTTTTACTGCCAAAAAAACCTCTTGAGGTTTAATATCCCTCATACACTTGAAGTGACCTAGCCTACAAACATTGCCTCCGTGCAAATGGCATGGTCTACATTCAAGCTGTTTTTCCACTACAATAGATTTTGTTCTTGGGTAAAACCCAAATTCTTTTACAGTTGGTCCAAAAATTGCCACTATTGGCACATTACATGCACTTGCAATGTGCATTAAGCCCGAATCGTTTGTAATAAAGATATCACATAAACCAACTTTTTCAACAAGCTGGCTCAGTGTTAAACTGCCAACATAGTTTGATACTCTATATGGTAGACTATTAAAATCATCTGCAAGCGATACTTCATCCTTTGAGCCAAAAATCAAAAAAGAGGGATGATTGAACTCTCTGTCTATTAGTTCCATTAATTTGATAAAATTTTTTGCTTCCCACATCTTGTTTTTCCATGCAGCAAATGGCGCTATGCCAATTGTTAAATCATCATCTTTTTCTTTCTTGCATATCAGTTTTGGCAAACCATCATTTTTGCCTATTAAACCTAAATAGTCTTCAATAATATCCTTTTGTTTTTTATCTTTTACAAAATTAAAAGGAAAACGTGATTTATACAATACTTTTAACCTATAAAGCCTATGTTTTGGCGCTCTATAAACTTTGCCATTTAGCTTTAAAGTTATAATCAAAGTACGCAAGTTAACCTGTAAATCGTATATTGCATCAAATTTTATGTGTTTTATTGTACTTAGTTGATTGTAATCTAGCACTTTATCGACAAAAGGCACTTTTTTAAACAGATCAATAAAATTTTTCTTTGTAACATAAAAAATCTTACTTTGAGGATAATTTTTTTTTAATTCAACAATAAAAGCAGTGGTAAGAACAATATCGCCTAAAGAGCTTAAGCGAATTATGCAAAAATTCATTACAAAAACTCAACAGCTGTTTTAAAAACTTCTTGCGGTGTAATGCGCATCATGCACTCAAAATGAGATTTTTTGCAAGAATTGCCACCGTGTGAGCCACAGGGTCTGCATTTCAAATCTTTTACCTCAAAAACTGCATTTTTTTCACTTAAAGGGTAAAAACCAAACTCTGGCAAAGTAGGACCATAAATCTCGATTGTTGGTATATTGTAGGCAGAAGCAATATGAACAGGCGCAGAATCGTTTGATATTAGCAAATTTGATTTCGAAATTACGGCAAATAATTCCTTTAAATTTGTTTTACCCATTAGATTCACAATGTTTTTTTTGTTGGCCTTTATGTATTCACCAACATTAATGTCTTTTTGGGTACCAATTAATAGTACCAAATAACCATTTTGCTCAAGCATGGTAGCTAATTCTTTATAGTATTCTTTGGGCCATCTTTTAGTATACCATGCAGAAAGTGGGTTTATAACGATGATTTTTTTATCATCATCATTTACAGAAAAAGCTTCCAATACACCATTTATTAGTTTTTCATCCTCTTTTAAATAAAATAAATTAATCTTTCTAACAAGATCTTTTCCTTCAAAATCCAAAATTTTAAGCAATGCAAGATTTTTGTCTATTTGGTGTGAATAATTTTCTACATTAACCGTATTTGTATACAGATACTTAAGAGAAACACTAGAAGGCGCTATGCGCAATTTAGCCCCGCTAAAATAACTCATAAGTGCAGTCCTTGCGCTTGGATGGTTTGTTATAACACAATCGAAGCTAAGTTTTTTCAAAAGTTTTATTTTTCTTATCATGCTGAATATATCGTTTTCTAAACCATGCTTGTCATAGAGAATAATTTCATCAATGCTTGGGTTTAGTGTAAAAACCTCTTTATTTTGTGGTGTTGTAAGAACAACTATATTTGCGTCTTTTTTATACTTATTCCTTAAAGAATCAACAATTGGTACACTTAAAATAGCATCACCCAAGAATGCTGTTTGAATAAATAAGATTTTTTTCATTTAGTACAATTATCCCCTATTATGCATGTTTGATTTTCACTAAAGAAATTATAATTACTATTTTGAGAATTTGCAGAAAAATGCTTTTCAATATTTTCTTCACCTACAATAAACTTTTTTTGGTCTTTTAGATTAATAAACAACACAGGCACCTCATCAATGCCAATATTATTTAAAAAATTTTTGTAATCTTGCGCATCGTATAAATTAACATTTATATGTGCAGTCTTTAAAAAAGCAATAGTTTTTTCGCAGTGAGGACAAGTTTTTGAGTAAAACAAATCGTAGCCTTGCTTTAGGGATGATAAGTTTGGCATGATAAAATATCCTATAAAAAAAACACTCAAGAAACCAAAAATTGCAAAAAACATTGTATAATGTTTTGTCAATAAACGCCAAATTGCAGCAATTAAAAAAATCAAAAAAATTGAAAAACAAAAATAACAAATAACTTTAAGTGAAAAAATTTGGAAAGACAAAAGCAAGCCTTCAGTTGACAACGCAGCTATCAAAACTGCATCAATAAGATAATCCTTTATACTTGATTTTGATAATTCAAGCAATATCAGAATCAAAAAAACAACAACACCTACCAATATTAATACAAACTCACCATATTTTACATAGCTTGCAACAAGCTTGCATGCGTATGCCTCACATAAACTTTTATGAAAAAAAGCTAAAATTAACTCTATAAAAGAAAGCGCAAAACCCAATAGGTAAATAGTGATCCTTTTCACGGTAACAAAGTATACATTAAGAGTTTTTAATTTTCAATAATTCTTGAAAATATTATTTTTTTGTGGTATCTATAAAGTAGTATGGAAGGTTTATCAATAAAAGGTAGAAATTATCTGGGGTACGAGATCCAGATAGACAGCAAAAGCTCAGATGACCAAATAATTGATTTTTTACAAAACCGTGTAATCAAAAATTATGATTTGTTTAAAAATTCTATATTGACAATTAAATTAAATAATAAAAGAGACACAGATGTTATAATCAATTATCTCAAAAGTCACAATTTGTATATAAGTGCTATTTTTGTTAGTAATGAAAAAATCGAAAATGACATCGATGTACCTTTATTGAATGAAGTAATAAAACACCCAAACTCAGTGGTATTTAAAGGTAATTTACGCAGCGGCCAAACTCTTGAATCTGATGATAATTTAATTATTTTAGGTAATGTAAATAGAGATGCCTATATTTACGCAAAAAAAAAATATACTAGTGTTGGGTACATTAGAAGGC
>JBFWJP010000080.1:0-6379 GCA_050253135.1 Desulfurella sp.
AAACCTGCATTTTTCGAGCGTCTCATACATACCTCCATTTTTTTAGGATAACCCTAATTACTATTATCGGAAAAAAACTGTAATAGTCAAGATTTTTAGCGAAAAATTTTTACCTATCCTATAAAGCTTAATTAAATCCATTGGGCTTTTATGTCTAAAACAGGTGTACCTGGTATCATATCACAGTTGTCAATTTTTATATAATTTTCACCAACTTCTAAAATAGGTACACTAGATACTCCAATGTGGTTTGGCCTTTTTGGTGAATGCGTTGCAAAAACACCAAATTTAGCTTTGTTTGGGTTATTGTGAGGCGGTGTTGCAATCAAGCTAAAATCACTAAATTTGTGAAAATAAAACACTACCATTATATACTTAAATTCATTTAAGCGAAAAAGACCCTCTTTGTACTCACCAAAAATGTGAATAATACCTGTAGTTTTCTGCCTTTGGCCAATCTCAAAATCTGATTCTACCCATCCTATGGGTTTTATATTGATTATTAAATCTTCAAACATAACTACCTCACAGCTTTTTTAGTTTATAAACAAAACTGAGTATTTTGGCAACTGCCTCATAGAGTTCTTGTGGTATTTGGCTATCAACATTTAATTTATACAGCTCTTTTGCAAGCGCTGGCTCTTGCTTTACATAAACATTATGAGCTTTGGCGGTTTTTTCTATTATAAATGCTAAATAACCTTTACCTTTTGCAACAACTTTGGGTGCATTATCTTTTTCTGGCTGGTATTTTAGAGCTATAGCTTTTTTTATATCATCGTTTTTTGAAGACACCGATACCTCTAAGTGAAAGTGTTATCCAAAAACCAATATTTTTATTTGCTACATATGTATTGCCCACCTGTTGAGGCACAGCATTTTGAAAAACATCCATACCAAAACCCCAACAATCGCTTGAATAATAAAAGCCTGCCCTTTTTTCTGGGAAATACCTATCAAGTATATCTCTATTTAGGCTAACGTATGTATAGAGTCTTTTAACGGGATAAAAAAATAAGGAATATGTAATACCATTGCTTGTAGTGTTGAAATCAAGGTCTTTTGCTGTAGTGTAGCCAATTGAAAAGCCAAAAGTTTTAAAATTAAAGTTCAAGTTGTCCGCTGTATATGTAAATGTATGCTTTTGCCACTGATAATAAGCTTGTGAAGAAAAATTAAAAAAAGAAAATGGGGATATGCGTGTCTCTTCGTAAATTGGACCATTTGCATAAACATACTTTGGAGAAATGTAAGGCCCTATAGGATCTAGTGGTTTTATAGGTGCATTTGCAAAATTAGTAAAACGGTACTCTTGCGTTATTTTATTGTAAAAAATTTCTCTATATGAAGCCTCATTTTTATCATTTACGCTTTTTTTGATTATGGTATTTTCAAGCGTTAAATCAAGCGCGCTTTTTTGCGGGTATGTATTTACAAAATCTGGAAACTCCTGGTTAACTTTTGGCACAAAGGTATAGCTAATTTGGGGTGCAATTACGTGTTTTAGTTTATCACCGCTTGATAAATCGTATATTTTAAAAAAAGATGTTCTAGCTGTTAGATTAAGCTCTGGTACAACGCTTGAATGCTCTCCATCTAAACCATTTGAGTAATTTGAAAAAATATAATGTAAACTAGCTTTGGGCAAAAAATTAACAAAGCCTAATCTAAAAGGATAAGATAAAGTGGGTGAAACATCAAGTGAATTTCCCCTTAGACCATCTTGCCTGTAGTTGTAAGAGTAAAGTGTAGAAAAATCTAGTGATAAGTTTTTATAAACGTTCAAGTTTGACGCTTCAAAAAGAACTTCGGGTATTTTTTGAAGCGTTTGAGAATTATTGGGTGCTACCAAATCCTGATAAAAATAGCCATTTACGCCCAAAAAATACGGCCCTTTCTGCATCAGGTACATAAGTTTGCTTGTTGTATAGCGACTACTGGTAATCTGCATATTATCGTCATTTATAACACGCAGGTTGTTTTTGTTGCTTAAATAATGAATATCTGCCTTTAAATCGCCGTTTTTATTAAAATTTGCATCTTGAGTAATATCAAGGTTAAGCCTTGTGCGTTTTGTGTCGCCAGCAGGAGGTGTTGTATCGTTAAACAATTCAATATCCCACTGACCTTTTATATTGTCAGTCCAATAGTATCTATACTGCGTATTTAGGCCGTAACCAATTTTTCCATCATATTGAGAAGTAAATGTGGCATCTTGAGATTTATTAATTGCCCAATAATAAGGCTGATAATATTTAAATCCGTTTGTTTTGGAAAAACCAAAACTAGGAAACAAAAAGCCGCTTTTTCTCACCAAAGGTTCTTCTATAACGGGAAACGCAAAAACAGGCACTTTACCAATGTTAAACCATAATGGATAGCTAAATACATAGTTATTTTTTACAATATAGGTATTTTTTGCATGTATTGACCACTCTGGCGCATATTTTGTATCAAACGACAAACACTCCGGGCAATCACACCCAGTAATAGTAGAGTTACTTGCGTAATAATGGTCTTTATTATCCATAATGATGCGTTTTGATTTAATGTATAAGTGATTTTGTGCAACAAACGCAATAGCATCATCTGCAAAACCTTTAAAAGTATCGATATTAACTACAGCTTTTACTCCTTTAACCCAATCGCCTTTATTGTCGTAAATTTGCACATTACCATAGAGCTGTACTATCCCATTTGTTTTATTGTAAATCGCTTTATCGGCTTTTAATATGTGCTCATCCTTTGTAATTTCACAATTGCCTACAGCAATGTATGTAGTAATTGCTTCATCATAAGTAATGCGGTCTGCTTTTATAAAAGTTGGCGTTTGATTTGTATTTGTACTTGCATAAGATATATTAACAGCAAATAAAACGATTAGTAAAACAACAAAGAAGTACTTCAAAACGCATAAACCTTAAATGAAATTTTTGGAAAAATTTTATCTCTAAACTCCACCGTTTCCAAAAAAGTTTTATCAACAGCCTGTTTTTCTAAAAACTCCAAAAGCGTATCAAAACGCTTCAAATGCAGTTTCGTGCGCTTTATTGCATAGTCAACCATAGTGCCTGTTTTCATAATAAAAGCCCAATCAGAGCTTTGGGCAAGTAATAACTCGCGTGCCATTTGGTTTAACAAACGCTTGATTTTTTTATCTTTTGTATTTTTGTACAATGTTGCTTTTTCAATCATTTTTATGCCAGCTTCAAATAAAGGTCTATATATCCATTCATTTGAGCCTTCACACCACACATCGCCATAGCCCTTATAGCCCCAACTTGACTCGCACAAATTACTCATCTGGTTGGTTGGGAATTTACGCAAGTACTCTTTAGCGCTAATAAATTCAACACCAAATTCTTTTGTATTGTGCGCTTGCCTAAAAATTTCCTCTAAAAAGCTTATACCTTCCCACCACCAGTGACCAAAAAGCTCGCAATCAAACATAGCGTTAATTAGAGGCTTTCTATCCATAATACTATTTAAGTGTTCAAATTGCTTTTGTCTGTTAAATAAAAAATTAGCTGCGTGCGTTGTTATTTTGTTTTTGGCCCAAGCAGGATTATATGGTTCTTTGCTACCTAAATCTTCTAAGCTAGAAGTAATGCGGTAATACTTTAAACCAACAAAGCGTCTTTGGCCATCTAAATGTAGGTATGGTTTTATGTAGTCATAGTTTTCATCAAAACCAATATCTCTATAAAACTCTCTGTAATCAAAATCGCCTGGGTAGCCTTCTTTGGCACTCCATACCTGCTTTGACGATTCTGGATCTCTAGCAAAACAAGCAACTAAGCTTGGCGTGTACATTGGCGCATAAACACCATATTTTGGCATCTCATCAGCATACATAATGCTGTGCGTTTCACCATAAAAATACTCTATATTATTTTTTACCAAAATCTCTTCAACCCCTCTATAATAACCACACTCTGCAAGCCAAATGCCGTTTGGTTTAAAATCAAACGTTTGCTCAAAGCTATCCACACCAACTTTTACCTGCGCTTCGGCCAATTTTGGCAATGCCTGCATAAATGGCAAAAAACCATGCGTGGCGTTGCAGGTAATAAGCTCTAGTTGGCCGCTTTTGTAAAACCTCTTAAAACCTTTTGTTAGATCAAAATCGTACTTTTCTAATACTTCCTGGTTTGTCTGTATCCATTTTTCATACATCAAGATAGATTCATAAAAAGGCGTGTTTATTTTGCGTTTTTTTTCTTTGCCTATAAGCTCTTTTAGCTTGTAAATTCTTCTTTCTAACTTACCCATTAAATAACCATCTTTCATCATTGCAGCAAGTGTGGGTGTTATGCTCATCGTTAACTTAAATGGTATATTGTCATTATAAAGCCTCTCAAACATAGCAAGCAATGGCATGTAAGTTTCAAGACACGCCTCATAAAACCAATCTTCTTCTAAAAAATCTTCAAACTCAGGATGCCTTACAAACGGCAAATGTGCATGTAAAACTAAATTTATATACCCACTCATATTACCCCCATTGATGTTTGAGAAGGTTCTTTATAGTCAGCAAAAGCAAAATGTGTAATTTCTTCAATTTTAACCTCTTTTTTCTCAAACTTATCAAAAATTTTCGTAGCCATTTTTATGGTTGTGTTTGTTGAAATTGCATTATTTGGCATTTTTACAAAGTTTGATTGTAAAAGTCTAAGGAACTTACTTTCGCCAAAATAGCCCAACTGCAGTACAAAATTCGCAGACGGTACAAGACCATTTATTCTATATCTTCCACAATAAGTACTTACAAAAATATCTCTATACCAATTAAACTTACCTTCAAAAAAATTATCAATATTTGTTACATCAAACAACCTTATATAAAGCTTACCATCAAATCTTTTATCGTACTCCCAAAATGTAAATAGATCCGTTGGGTTTACAGCAAATACCACAAAACGCGCAGTGTCAAAACACTCTTTAATGGATGTATCCTCTACCTGCTGCCAGTATGTCCCAGAATAATACTTAATACTCTCAACATAGTCTTGCTCGCTTAATTGAATATTTAAACCATACATTGGGTGCCCTCCTATTGTATTTAAACATACTAAAATTTGATAAAAGTGTCAAATAAATACGCATTTTAGACGCCTATTGTTGCCATACTTTAAGCGTACTTTTCAAAAAACTTGACTTTATAAAAATTTCTTTTAATCTTTAGCTTCGGGGGTGATAAACGATGATTGCAAAGAAAAGAAAAAAAAGTAGATTGCCAATTTTTTTATTGATTTTGGTTATTTTAGTAATTATTCAAATGCTTAGACCAATTGGTAAACCTAGCATTAAATTAGCTATAAATGCTAACCAAGCTTCGAATGGTAGCCTAAACATAATCTGGCCACCCAATACACAATATGCTATTGCTGTTCAAAACGAAGGATTGATCGAAAAATCACCAAACCAAAACCCTTTTCCCACAGCAAGTGTTGCAAAAATAATGACAGCTTACATTATACTTAAAGACCACCCGCTTAAATTTGACGAAAATGGCCCTACTCTAACAGTTACAAATAATGACGTGCAAGAATACCTTGCCGATAAAAAAAACGGTCAGTCAGTTGTAAAAGTAGAAGCAGGCGAAAAACTAAACGAAAGGCAAATGTTAGAAGCGCTTCTGTTACCTTCTGCAAACAACATTGCTACCATACTTGCTAGGTGGGATTCAGGCAGTGTGAGAAATTTTGTAGAAAAAATGAACGAAACAGCAAAACAATTGGGTATGACAAATACACACTACGCTGACCCAGCAGGCATAAGTCTAAATACACAAAGCAGTGCTTACGATCAGGTTTTGCTTGCACAAAAAGCTTTTGAAATACCAACCTTTAGGCATATTGTTGGGATGGCTCAGGCAACTTTGCCCGTTTGCTCTACAGTATACAATGTAAACTATGTATTAGGCAAAGATGGCATAGTAGGTATAAAAACAGGTTCTATGCCTCAAATTGGTGCTAATTTCGTTTTTGCTGCAAAGCACTTTGTAGGATACAAGCAAATAACAATTATTGGGGCAATATTTGGCTCAGGGGGCAAAGAACCATTAATGACAGCACTTAATGGTGCCCTAACAGCTATAAACAGCACAAAACCATACCTCGACCTAAAACAAATTATTAAGAAAAACCAATTAATTGGTACATTGTACTACCCAAACGGTTTTAAAACGCATGTAATCTCAAAAGATTCTATCTACAGTGTAGTATGGCCATCAAAAAAAATAAATATTGAAGTAAAACTTAACAAAAACTTACAACTACCTATAAAAAAGGATCAAGAGGTAGGTGAGTTGATTGTAAATGGCAAGAAAGTAGCATTACTTGCAAGTACCAATATAAATAAGCCAAACATAATACAA
>JBFWJP010000081.1:0-6357 GCA_050253135.1 Desulfurella sp.
TTTAATGAAAATAATATGAAATGGAGGTAACATTTATGATAAATACGCTTAAAACTGCACTTCTGTTGGGAATACTTACAGTTCTATTTATTGTTATTGGAAATGCAGTGGGTGGTAAAAGCGGAGCTTTGATAGCATTTGTTTTAGCAATAGTCATGAATTTTTTTAGCTATTTTTTCTCAGATAAAATAGCACTTGGAATCTATCATGCTCAAAAGGCTACAGAAGAAGAGTATCCTGCTTTATTTAGAATTGTAAGAAAACTAGCTCAGAATGCTAATTTGCCTATGCCAAGTATATACATAATTCCACAGGAAGCTCCAAACGCTTTTGCAACAGGTAGAGACCCAAAAAACGCAGCGGTTGCTGTGACAGTTGGAGCACTGAGACTTTTAAATGAAAATGAACTAATGGGTGTGCTAGGGCATGAGTTAGGGCATATCAAACACAGAGATATTTTAATTTCTACAATAGCAGCAACCATAGCTGGTGCCATAATGATTATTGCTGATATGATTAGATGGGCTGCACTGTTTGGAGGATTTTCAAAAGATAGGGATTCTGAATCTAACCCTTTTGTTTTGATAGCTCTTGCAATATTTGCACCTTTGGCTGCAACACTAATTCAGCTTGCAATATCACGTGCAAGAGAGTACGAAGCAGATAGAGCTGGTGCAGAATTTAGCGGTAATTCACTATACTTAGCAAGTGCTTTAGAAAAGCTTGAAAATTATTCAAAGCAAATACCTCTAGAAGGAAACCCTGTCACCGAAAATCTTTTTATTGTAAACCCATTTAGCGCAAAAGGCATAATGAATTTATTTTCAACTCACCCACCAATCCAAGAGCGCATTGAAAGGCTAAGACAGATGGCTTTGGGATAAGTAGTACATTATTGTTTCAAAAGCGTTTATATAATCTACTTTGATGCTTTTATCTTTAAATTTGGAGTTAAAGTATGTTTTCTGCCTTTTAGCATATAGTTTTGTTTCTTTTATTATACTATCTATCATTTCTTGTCTGGTTATTTTGCCATTAACATACATTAAAGCTTGTCTATAACCAATAGACTGCATGGGTTTTGATTGGGCAAAACCCATCTTTATTATATTTAGCGTTTCTTCTATTAAACCGTCAATCATATTTGTAGCCCTTTGAGTTATTCTTTTTTCCAACTCACTGTCCGAAATTTGCAAAGAGAATATTATGCAATTTTCAAAAAAATTTTCTTTCTTTTTTTTGTCAAAAAAATTTGTTAAACTATTGCCAGTTTGTAAAAAAACGCTCAAACCCCTATTGATTCTTTGTTTATCATTTTTGTTAATTTTTTTTGCCCATTTGGGATCTATAATTTTAAGCCACTCGTATAGATCAGTTACTTGATCTTTGCTAATATCATCAAAAAAACTTTTAATTTTTGGATCTATTTGTGGTATTAAATCAAGTGAATTTAGCAGTGCATCGATATAAAACAAAGTGCCTCCACAAAGAATAGGAGTTTTACCTATTGATTGTATTTCTTGTATTATTTGTTTGGTTTGAAGTGAAAATTCTTGAGCGCTGAAGTCTTCGTTTGGTTCTTTTATATCAATTAGATGATGTTTAACTTCTTTTAAGCATATCTTTGATGGTTTTGCAGATCCTATATCAAAATATTTGTAAATTTGTATGGAGTCTGCAGAAATTATTTCACCATTTAGTGCTTTTGCTAATCTAAATGCTAATTCTGATTTGCCTGTTGCAGTTTGACCCAATATTACTATTGTTTTCATCATTTGCTATGTTACAGAAAATTTTTAAAAATTCAATTGTATCAAATCAAAAATATATTTTGATAATTAAAATATTTGATTTTATTAACTTTCATTAAAATATGAGTTTTTTCATTTTATTATTTTCAAAAAATTAAATAAAAAGCTGTTGACAAATTAAATTTTATTTGATATATTTATTACAAATAATTAATTTATTTGTAAGGAGGTCTTAGTATGGCTCAAGATACTGCACAAGTAGGTGGTAGTAGGTGGCTATATGTTATTCTTGGTTTAGTTGTCAACATAATGCTTGGAGCTATTTACTCTTTTAGTTTGTTTAGGGTTCCTCTCGAAAAACTCTGGCATATCTCAGCCACTGCAAGCGGCTATCCTTTTATGCTCTTCTTGGCAGTTTTTGCTATAGCAATGCCTATTGGTGGTAATTTAATGCAAAAATGGGGCCCAAGAAATACGATGATTTTGGGTAGTATACTTGTTGGGATTGGTTGGATCTTAGCTGGTTTTTCCACAAGTATTGGGATGCTTGCCTTAATTTATGGTGTAATTGGTGGTTTTGGTGTAGGTTTAGTTTATGGTTGCCCTATTGCTGTTGCTGCTAAGTGGTTTCCAGACAAGGGTGGTTTAGCAATTGGTTTAACTGTTGGAGGATTTGGACTATCTGCACTTGTTATGGCACCAATTATCAAAGCTCTAATAGCTTCTGTGGGACCTTTAAATACTTTTATGTATTTAGGCGTAGCATTTTTGGTTATAAACGTATTGCTTTCTTTGCCATTTAAATTTCCTCCACCTGATTTTAAAGTTGCACCTGCTGCAACTGCAACGCAGTCTCAAGCAGTTGCTGCAAAAGACTATGACCGCTCAGAAGCTATGACAAAATCGACCTTTTGGATATTGTGGTTCTTATATATAATTGGCGCCATGGCTGGCCTTATGGCTATAGGTATTGCTGCGCCCGTAGGCAAGGAATTGAAGCTATCAGCTGCTGCTGCAGCAAGCGCCATACAGTTATTTGCGGTATTTAACTTTGCAGGAAGGCCTTTGTACGGCTGGCTTACAGATAAATTGACGCCAAAATATGCAGCTTCTTTGTCTTTTGTGGTAATAGCTATTGCAACAGGTTTGTTGTACTCATCAAAAAGTGTAGGAATTTATTATATAGCATTTTCTTTGCTATGGCTTACACTGGGCGGTTGGCTTGCAATTGCACCAACTGCAACAAAAACATTCTTTGGTACTAAATACTATGGCAAAAACTACGGTGTAATATTTACAGCATACGGCATAGCGGCAATTTTAGGCACGTTACTTTCTGGTAAAATTAAAGATATCACAGGCTCATATTTTACAGTATTCCCAATAGTTATGGTAATAGCAATCGTAGGTATCATAATCTCATTAGCCTTAAGACCTCCCAAGTCTTAAACTTTTAGGGGGTGCATTAGTGCCCCCTAATTAAAATTGACAATTTTATTATAATTTGTTAAAATTTAAATAGAAAATTAAAAGGGGGTTTGTATGTTACGTAAGACTCTTATGCTTTTCGTAGCTAGTTTTTTTGTGTTTTCTCTAGGTTTGTTAAATTTAGCTAAAGCGGAACCGGTAGTTAAAGTAGGAGTGGATACTACTTTCCCGCCGTTTGAAATGGAAGAACATGGTAAAGTAGTAGGTTTCGATGTTGATTTGGTAAACGCTATTGCAAAGGTAGAAGGATTTAAAGTTGAATGGCATACTATGGATTTTCAAGGTTTAATTCCAGCTCTGCAAACTGGTACAATTCAAATGGCAGTAGCAGGTATGACAATTACACCTCAGAGAGCCCAAGTAGTGTATTTCTCAAAGCCTTATTATCACTCAGGACAATCCATATTGGTTAAAAAAGGTAGCCCAATTAAAGATTTAGCTGATTTGAAAGGAAAAGTTGTAGCTACAAAGTTGGGTACAACCGCTGATATTATGCTGTCAAAAATGAAAGATATCAAAGTAGAACGTTTTACAAATATTGATGATGCTTACAATCAATTGCAAAATGGTGGTGCTCAGGCAGTGGTGTTTGATAACCCAGTAAATATTAATTATGCAAAGACACATAAAAATGTTCATACAGTGGGAAAATTATTAACTGGTGAAGATTATGGAATTGCTGTTAGCAAACAAGACCCAAAGTTGCTTGAAAAAGTAAATGCTGGTCTTGAAAAAATTCTACAAAACGGCACTTACTTGAAGTTATACAGAAAATACTTTGGCGATGATAACGCTGGCTTAATTACAAAATAATTTTAAGATAAGCAGCCTTTGCTCAAGGGCTGCTTTATTTCAAAAAGGTTGGTAGTTATAAATGGATGGTTTTTTTAATATAATTTGGCAAAATTTACCACAACTAATATATGGAGCAAAGCTAACACTGTTTTACTCTGTAGTTGTCATAATTGTAGCAACAATTCTTGGACTTATATTTGCATTATTTAAAATTTCACACAACCCCATGTTTAAAAAAACAGGCGAAGTTTATGTACATATTTTTAGAGGCTTACCTTTGCTTGTTGAGATTTTTTATATTTACTTCGCACTCCCAATGATTTTGCCTTTACATAAGTGGTTTCACCCTTACTTTACGCCTATTGCTGGTATACTTGCATTGTCTTTAAACGAAGGTGCATACATTACAGAAATCATAAGAGCGGGCATTTTGTCTATAGGAAAAGGTCAAACAGAAGCCGCTTACAGTATTGGTATGACAAAATATAAAACAATGAGATACATTATATTACCTCAAGCTTTTAAACGGATGATACCACCACTTGTCAATCAGTTCATCCAAACTATAAAAGACACATCGCTGTTATCTGTAATTTCTATTTCAGAACTTACAAGGCAGGGTCAAATTATTATTTCTACAACATTTGCATCATTACAAATCTGGACTGCGGTAGCTGTAATATATTTAGCTATGATTTTTACATTGACTGGAATTTCTGGATATTTAGAAAGGAGATTCAAAATTGATAGACGCTAAAAATGTCAAAAAAAGCTTTGGAAAAAATTTAGTACTAAAAGGCGTATCCCTATCGGTTAAACCAAAAGAAGTGGTTGTAATAATGGGTGCATCTGGCTCTGGTAAAAGTACTTTTTTAAGATGCTTAAATGGCTTAGAAAAAGTTGATAGCGGAGAGATTTACATAAATAATGTTGAGATTACACACAATAAGACAAACCTCAACCTAGTAAGAAGAGAAGTGGGTATGGTATTTCAGCATTTTAACTTATTTGCGCATTTAACGGCAATAGAGAATATTACTATTGGGCCTATTAAAGTGCTTGGTAAGTCTAAAGAAGAAGCTAACAGACTTGGAATAGAGCTATTAAAAAAAGTTGGTTTGGAAGAAAAGACAAATCACTATCCAGATGAGTTATCAGGTGGTCAGCAGCAACGAGTGGCAATTGCTCGAGCTTTAGCTATGAATCCTATTGTAATGCTGTTTGATGAGCCAACAAGCGCACTAGATCCCGAAATGGTGGGAGAAGTGTTAAATGTTATGAGAAGTCTAGCCAAAGAAGGCATGACTATGATTGTTGTTACGCACGAAATGGGCTTTGCACGTGAAGTTGGCGATAGAGTAGTGTTTATGGATGATGGTCAGATTGTAGAAGAAGGAACGCCTCAGGAAATTTTTACAAACCCGAAACAAGAACGCACAAAGCTTTTTATTAGTAAGATACTTTAATGTCAAATACTAAAAAAGGTTATATTTATCTAGCTTTGTGTATAACATGTTGGGCTCTTATACCTATTGCTTCAAAAGAAATATTATCTGCTTTAGATAATATTCAGATGTTATTTTACTCAACAATAATCTCTACACTAATTCTATTTATTTTTGTAATTTTGCAAAAAAAAATTAAGTTAATTTTTTCTTACACAAAAAAAAATTACTTTTATATCACTTTGATAGGTTTTATTGGTATTTACTTCAATTACTTGATGCTTTATAAAGCTTTTTCTATAGCAAATCCAGTAAGCGTGTTTATCTTAAACTATACTTGGCCCGTATTTTTATTTGTTATATCGATTTTTGTTTTTAAAGAAAAACTTACATTAAAAAAAATCGTTGCTATTTTGATTAGTTTTTTTGGTATAATAATCATTGTAACTAAAGGCAACATTTATAAAATAAACTTAGGTAATATTAAAGGAGATTTTTTTGCACTTCTTGCGGCCTTAAGTGCTGCTGCGTACTCAGTTATTGGTAAAAAGATGAATTTTGAGAAAACCACAAGTGTTTTTTTGTATTTTTTTGTTGTTTTAATATTTATAACACCAACCTTATTTATTCTATCAACATTAAAAATACCTGATTTAAAAAGCTTATTTTGGCTGTTTGTTAATGGAACATTCATAAATGGGATAAGTTTTATATTTTGGTTTAAAGCTCTTGAGTATTTAAAAACTCATATTATATCAAATGGTATTTATTTGACACCATTTTTGTCACTTGTATACCTTAATTTGTTTTTGGGTCAAAAGATTTATCTATCTGCAATAGTTGGTTTAATGTTTATTGCTTTGGGTATAATTATTGTT
>JBFWJP010000082.1:0-6335 GCA_050253135.1 Desulfurella sp.
AGCATCAACTAGATTATCACTCACTACCACTTCGATTTTTATCTTTGGCAAAAAATCAACGATATACTCTGCACCTCTGTAAATTTCCGTATGACCTTTTTGTCTTCCATAGCCTTTAACTTCACTTATTGTTATACCCTTTATACCAATTTCATTTAAACCTTCTTTTACATTGTCAAGCTTGAAAGGCTTTATTATAGCTTCGATTTTTTTCATTCAACCCCCTTATATAGTTTAAGAATAAGATCAACTTCACCTTTGGGAATATTTAATTGATCTGCGATTTCTTCAATTGATAAACTTCGGTTAAACATTTGTATAATTTTTTCTTTAGTATCGTTTTCAAATGTTTTAATTTTAACACTTTTTATTAATTCTGTGAGTACAGAATTTTTTTGGCGCACATCGTCTAATACTTTAGAAAGGCTTTCTTGCTGAGACTCAATTTTTTTATTTGCCAATTCTATCATATCTTTTTGTGTGTTTAGTAGATCTTTAATAGAGACAATTAAAGACGAGTAAGAACTGTTAAGCTTCGCGTTAATATATTTTTGCCACACTAAATATGCCAACAAAGCAATATCAAAGATTATTTGAACAGTAATAAAAATATTTTCTTTCATATTTCTAATTGTCTAGATTTAAGCCTTTCTCTATCTAAAACAAGCCCATAGTATATGATTAATTCTTGGTTTTTTTTATTGATATCCAAAAATTTAGCCTTGGCGCAAGTTTTTGCATCTTTTTGAAAAATATCAACCACTTGTGCCGTTGCTTTAATTTCGTTATGAGCAGAAATAGGAAGAAAAAAAGAAATCGATAATAAATCACCTACCTGCAAAGAATTATCATTTATAAAATTTATCTCACTGGCGCTTACGGCACACGAATAAGTTTTATTGTAACTTAAGAAACGTTCTTTTTCTTTACCATCGCGCAAAAGTGTTATTAAATAGTTTAATTTTGAATCGATTTCTTTCATCATTATAACAAACGCTTTATTTAAGTTATCAAAGGATGAGTCTATATTATTTTGAGCCATTAAAAAATTAAAGCTATCATCATGACTATCAATTCTATAAATTTCTTCTTTTTCTTTTTGTAATTGGCCTTGAGCAATTTTTGTATAGTACAATACAAAGCTTGCTTCTATTAAGCGATAGCCTTCATCCGACATTTACAAACCTACCTAATAAAAATACAATAATCAATACAATACTAATATAACTGTTTATATTGAAAAAAGCAACATTAATTTTTTTTAAATCTTTTGGATCTACTAAAATATGCTCTATAACTAACAAACATAAAACCAAAAATGCCCCAATATACGCTAAGTAATTCAATTTATATGCATATATTGTTAAAAGTAAAAAAATAAATGCAACTAAATGAAATAAAACAGCAAAAACTCTTGCGCGAGTAGGACCAAACCTTACAGGTATTGAGTAAACACCATTTTTTAAATCAAACTCCAAATCTTGCAAAGCATACAAAATATCAAACCCACCTATCCAAAAAGCTACAAATAAAGCCAGATAAAAAATATTAATATCCAAATAACCTGCAGCGGCCACAAAGCCACCAAGAGGTGCAATAGCATCAGTTATACCTAAATACAGATGGCAAAGCCATGTGAATCTTTTAGTGTAAGAATAAGTAATTAAAAAAAACAGCGCAACAAAAGATAATTTGAAAGCTAATGGATTTAGTAAATACGCACTGATTTCAAACACAGTAAAAGAAACAATTGTAAAAATCCACGCTTCTTTTAAGTTCACCTTGCCAGTCGGCAATTCTCTATTTTGTGTTCTAGGATTGAGTTTATCAATTTTGTAATCAATAATACGATTTAATGCCATTGCAACACTTCGTGCACTGATCATTGCAATAGTTATTAAAATAAATATTTTAAAACTGTAATGATTTGACAATAACATACCAATATACGCAAATGGCAGTGCAAAAATACTGTGTTCAAATTTTATCATTGAAAATAAATGCTTCAGCTTACTCATTTATTGCTTTCCAGTATTTAATATAATACTCAACACCAGAAGTTAGAGTTGTAATTACTGTAATGTATAGAAAAACCATGCCTACATCAAAGAAAAACTTATTCTGTGAACCTACTACTAAAAAACCAAGCGCAACAAACTGGCTGAATGTTTTAATTTTACCTTGAATTAAAGCAGGCAGTATAAAATTTTTTGCAGCAAGCTGGGCTCTTAATCCTGTAACTGCAAACTCTCTAAAAATAATAATTAGTACTAACCAATACGATATACCCATTATTTTAATCATTGCCACAAACAAACTTATAACAAAAATTTTATCTGCAAGCGGGTCTAAAAGTTTACCAATATTGCTTACAAGCTGCTTTTTCCTTGCTAAATAACCATCTAAGTAGTCGCTCAACGCACCAATTAAAAACAGCAATAAAGCGCTATAGTTATGGTGAGACTCAAGTAATAATATTACAGGAATTGTAATAATAATTCTAGTTATAGATAAAACATTTGGTACACTTTTATGTATTACCATGACATATTGGGTGTATTTGTGAAAACTCCATCTTTTTCTACTATTTTCGTAGGTTTTTTAGTGCTTTTAACATTTCTTGAGTAGTTAGAAGCTAGTACTGGAACAGAACCATCAAAATAAGTCATTACTGTCCTCACATAGTTAATAGTTTCAGGAAAAGGAGGTATCCCATTGTATTTGTCTACATTATTTGGACCGCTATTGTAAGCAGCTGCAGCCAACTCATAATTTCCCGAGTATTTATTTAGCAAAAACCTCAAATATTTTACACCACCGTCAATATTTTGCTCTAAATTGTTAGGGTTGATATTTAACAAGGATGCGGTAGAAGGAATAATTTGCATTACACCAATAGCACCTTTATTTGAGACTGCATTGTGGTTTAGCCCAGATTCTGCCATAGCAATAGCTAAAACAAATTTTTCATTAACATCGTATTTCGTTGCAGCTTTCTCTATAAGCTCCTTAATAAAAGATTTGTTATAATTTGAGTTATTTATAACATTTCTAAAAAAAGTAGGTCGATTTTTATATACTATTTGGCCATTTTCTATTGTAGCATATATGTTTGATGCATAGCATAATTTATAAACAAAAAACATGCAAATAACAATTAAATACTTCATTTTATTGTTTCTAATAATTGTTTTGCTTTTCTATTTTGTGGATCATTTTTTAGCACTTCAAGTGCAATTTTTTTTGCTTTAATTTTATAACCCAAAACATTGTAAACTTTTGCAAGGTGCAACGCTATTGTGCTTTCTGGTTTTTTTAATAATCTGTTGGCTTTTTCCAAATAATATAAAGCCAATTTAAACTTTTTTTCTTTATAATAACCCCAGCCTAAACTATCCAAATAATACGGGTTGTTTGGCTGTAATTTCAATGCTTTTTGAACCATTTCTATGCCAGCTTGCACGTCAATATTTTCGTCTATATAAAGGTAACCTAAATAATTCAGCACTTCTGGATCATTTGGGCTAATTCTTAAAGCTTCATTTAAATAATGGATGGCTTTTTGTTTATCATGTTTTTTATCATAATAAATATCGCCTAAATAAAAATATATTTTCTCTTTATCTTTGACTACCTTTAGCGATTGTTTGAGGGCAATAATTAGACTATCCCAATCTTTTTGCTGGTTTAAGATATAAAAGTATGTTTTATAAAGTTCTTCATTTGGGTTTGTTTCGATAACTTTTTGAATTGTCTCTATGGCTTTTTGTGGTTCTTTTGTCTCTAGATAGCACAACGCTTTTTTGGCTTGTGCATCTGTGTATAGATCGCTTGCAAAATCAACATTTGAAAATTCTAATAAAGCTTGTTTAAAATCTTTTAAGCTAAAATAAGCCACACCAAGAAAATACCTTAATGTAGAAGAATGCTCTATATTTTCATTATTACTCAGTAAATTTATAACTTCTTTATAGTTTTGATTTTGCAAGAGCAAATATGATAATCTCTCTAAGTTTAGCTGAGATTTATCCAACTCATAAGCCTTTTTGTAATATTCAATAGCTTTTTTCAAAT
The DNA here is from genome assembly GCA_050253135.1 of Desulfurella sp. Taxonomy (GTDB): domain Bacteria; phylum Campylobacterota_A; class Desulfurellia; order Desulfurellales; family Desulfurellaceae; genus Desulfurella. The sequence goes on from JBFWJP010000082.1 coordinate 4,075, forward strand.
CCTTATCAATAGAATAATAAATACTTGCAAGCGTAGTATAAACATACACTGTTTCTTCTTTATTGTCATTTGGGAGTTTAAGAAAATCTTCATAATACTTAAGAGCGTTTGAATAATTATTTTGCTTTACATATAGATCACCAAGCGCAATATAGGCTTTTGGGTACTTATTGCTTGCAGACATTTGAAGGTATCGAAAAGCATTATCATCAAAACCAAATTTATAATAAACTTGAGAGATGTAAAAATAAACTTCACCTTTTGAGCTAAACTGTCTTGCTTGCATTAAATAATTTATAGCATTGTTAATATCACCCATTTGGGCGTAGAGTAAAGCAATATTTTTATAAACATCAAATGTTTTTATATCTGATTTGATAAGTATCTCAATAGCTTTTTTATATTGATTTTGAATAACATAAATATCTGAAAGCAATAGGTAAAGTTGCTTATCTTTTGGGTATTTTTCTATAGCGGCCTGCAAAACTTCTTGAGCTTTACTAAAATCTTGAAACCTTATGAGTAAATTTACAAACTCTATGTAAAATTGCTTTTGTGGGTTATCTTTTAAAAACAATTCGTATTCTTTTATACCTTCTTTAATATTATTGTTATAAAAGTATATAAAAGCCATTAAGTAGTGATAATTATTACTGTTTGAGTATTGGTTTAAATTCAATTCTTTAACATTGTAGGATGTTGTAATCAAAGGTGTGCTAGCACAAGATGAAAGCATTAAAATAACAGCAGTAGAATAACAAAAAATCTTAAGATTGTTTTTCAACATATTCCTCAACCTGCTCGACAAAACTATCAAGTAGTTCATCTTCTTTTACTTTTTTTACAATTTTACCCTTTTGGATAATTAAACCAAAATGTCTGCCGCCTGCAATGGCTAAATCAGCCTCTCTTGCTTCGCCTAATGCATTTACAACACATCCCATAATTGCCACCTTTATTGGTTTTTTAATGTGTGAGAGCCTTGCCTTCACCTGTTTTGTTAACTCAATTAAATCTATTTCTATTCTACCACAAGTTGGACAAGAAATAAACTCTATTGATTGTTTTTTTCTCAAACCCAAAGCATTTAAAATTTCAAAAGCAACATCAACTTCTTTTTCTGGTGCATCTGTCAATGATACCCTTATTGTATCACCAATTCCCTCTTTCAAAAGCACACTTACAGCACAAGTAGATTTTATTATACCTTCAAAATCACCTCCAGCTTCTGTAAGACCAATATGCAAAGGATAATCAACCTTAGAAGAAATTTTTTCATAAGCCAAAATCGTCTCTTCCACGCTTGAAGATTTTATTGATAATTTAAAATTTTTAAACCCGATATCCTCTAATCTCATAACCCAGTTATAAGCACTTTCAACTAAAGCGTCAACACATACTCCACCATACTTTGCTAGCAAATCTTTTTCCAATGAGCCACTATTTACACCAATTCTTAGCGGGACATTGCGCTGTTGTGCTAGACTAACAATAGATTTTACTTTATCAAAGCTACCGATATTACCAGGGTTTATTCTTATACAATCAGCATTATTTTCTATAGACAAAATTGCCAATTTGTAGTCAAAATGGATGTCGGCTATAATAGGTATAGGACTTTTTTGCTTCAAGATAGAAATTGCCTTGCACGCTTGTTCATCTACTACAGCGCATCGAACAATTTCACACCCTTTAGCATATAAAGAGTTAATTTGCGCCAGTGTAGCATCAATGTTTCTTGTATCAGTATTGGTCATTGACTGAACACTTATTGGTTCAAAATCTCCAATGCCAATATTGCCTACGTATATCTTTTTTGTTCTTTTTCGTTCAATAAAACTCATTTTTTTATTATACTGTGTGTTGTTTGCGATTTTGGTATGAAAAACCTTTTTATATCATTGTAAAAAGCAAAAACCATTAATGCAATTAAAAGTCCTATCCCCACTTTCTGCGCAGCAATTTGAAATTTTTCGCTTACAGGTTTTTTTCTAATCGCTTCTATAGTAAAAAACATTAGATGTCCACCATCTAAAACAGGTATAGGAAATAGATTCAAAAGTCCCAAATTAATACTAATTATACTTGCAAATATCAAAAAAGCCCCAAAACCCGCTTGTGCAGCTTTACTTGCAATATCAACAATCATTATAGGTCCACCTATATCAGAAGATGGAATAAAACCGCCAATAAGTCTTATTATGCCTTCAATTGTTAGTTTTATAATATAAATCGTTTTTTCAACTCCTAAGTACAAAGAT
>JBFWJP010000083.1:0-6322 GCA_050253135.1 Desulfurella sp.
TCTTAGCAAATATAGTCCTATCTATAGCTAAAGCCCTCCCTGCTGGCACCTCGCAGGTTTTTGCCACGGACATTACTATAGATCCAAGCAACTTCATTTCTTTTTTAAGTAAACCTGCCGCTGTTTTTATGGATTTTGCACCAAAAGAGTTAGAACAAACAATTTCACCTAAATAATCTGTAGTATGAGCTGGCGTTTGTTTTACGGGACGCATCTCATACAAATCAACTGCAAAACCGCTTTGTGCTATTTTATAGGCTGTCTCGCACCCCGCAAGACCACCACCAATCACACATACTCTCATCATTATTCTATATTATACAATATTTATATTTTTTACAAGGCGAGAGGGGCTTTTGCAAGCCCCCGATTTTAGATAGGTCAATTACGGCGGCGCCATAAATTCTGGGCCAACGGGATCTTTGATGAAGGTATTTAGTATAAGATCAATTTGGTGGTTATCTTGTTCTGTTAATTTAAAATCGAACAATTCGCTTATATAAGACAACTGTGTAGGCTTTCTTGCACCAATAAGAGCAATATCTGCTCCTTTTTGGTCTAAGATCCACTTTATTGCTAAATGTATAACGTTTTTGTCGTAATTTTGCTTTGCAAACTTATCCAACTCTTCCGTTGCTTTAAGGTAATTTTCATATCTAGGACTTTGGAACTTTGGATCAATCTTTCTTAGATCGTCACCTTCAAACTGCGTATCTTTTTTCATTCTCCCACTCAGTAAACCTCTGCATAAAGATCCATAAAGCAGTGTTTTTATATTATTTTGATAACAATAGGGCAAAATCTCTTTCTTTGCCTGTTGTTCGTATAGGTTAAATGGCGGTTGAGCGGTATGTAGTGGTGCAAATTTTCTAAAAGCGTCCATTTGTTCTACAGAATAATTACTCACGCCTATAGCTCTAATCTTTCCTTCCTCATACAACTTAAGCATTACAGAAGCGGTTTCTTCAATCTTCACACTCTGATCTGGCCAGTGTATTTGATATATGTCAATATAATCTGTTTGCAGTCTTCTGAGCGAATCTTCAATTTCTTTTTGTATGCGGTCTTTACTTGAATTCCTAAAAACTTTTCCATTCTGCCATTCAAGACCTACCTTTGTTGCTAAAACTACTTTATCCCTTTGACCATACATCTTTAATGCTTTCCCAACAATCTCTTCTGACAAACCAAAACCATACACTGGTGCTGTATCAATAACATTAATACCTAAATCCAAAGCTTTTAGTATTGTATCAATAGATTGTTTTTCATCGCTTCCACCCCACATCCATCCGCCAATAGCCCATGTACCAAGTCCTACTCTTGAAGCTTTAATTTCTTTGTTAATATATGTAAACTCCATTTTTTCCTCCTTTTAAAAGTTTTTCTAATTACTTTATTAATTATAATAAACACAATTTATAAATTGTCAAGGCTGTATTGTAATACGGGAAGTTTAAACATTTGCCGTACATTTACAAAAAAATGCCTTATAATAATTATTTAACGCATTATCTTTGATTTTTTTGATATACTTACAAAAAAACTTGACAACACTTTTACAATAATGTTATAAAAAAGTGTCAGTTATGTAACTAAAACAAAATATTGTAAAATAGGAGGAGATTTAGTGAGTAGAGCAACCGAGAAAGTAGAAGAAGTTTATAAGTTAGTGATGAGAAAAAACCCAAAAGAGCCTGAATTTCATCAAGCAGTTCATGAAGTACTGTTTTCAATTATTCCATTATTGGATAAGTATCCAATCTATATTGATGCTAAAATACTTGAAAGGATAGTGGAGCAAGAAAGACAGATTATTTTTAGAGTGCCATGGATTGACGATAAAGGAGAAATACAAGTAAATAGAGGTTTTAGAATCGAGTTTAATAGCGCACTTGGGCCTTACAAAGGTGGACTTAGATTTCATAAATCAGTGTATGCAGCTACAATTAAATTTTTAGGTTTTGAACAAACATTTAAAAACGCACTCACAGGACTCATAATGGGTGGTGGTAAAGGTGGCTCGGATTTTGATCCAAAAGGAAAATCGGATGGAGAAGCTATGAGGTTCTGTCAGAGCTTTATGAACGAGCTTTACAGACACATTGGAGAATATACTGATGTTCCTGCTGGTGATATAGGTGTTGGTGCAAGAGAAATTGGCTATTTGTTTGGTCAGTATAAAAAGATTACAAACAGGTACGAAGCTGGCGCAATTACCGGAAAAGGTTTAAGATACGGCGGATCACTGGTGAGAACTGAAGCTACTGGTTATGGTGCAACATTCTTTGTAGAAGAAATGCTTAAAGTCAAAAATGAGTCTTTTGAAGGGAAAACCTGCGTAGTGTCTGGTTCAGGCAATGTTGCTATCTATACAGTAGAAAAAATTCATCAACTTGGAGGAAAAGTTATTGCCGTATCAGATTCAAATGGGTATGTAATAGATCCCAAAGGAATAGATATTGAGCTACTCAAACAATTAAAAGAAGTTGAAAGAAAAAGAATTAAAGACTACACTATCTACCATAAGGATGCAATATACAAAGAAAATGGCAGTATCTGGGAAATCCCCTGTCAGATTGCTATGCCATCGGCCACTGAAAATGAACTTAATAAAGATGATGCAGAAATGCTTGTAAAAAATGGAGTTATTGCCGTAGGCGAAGGTGCAAATATGCCATGTACGCCCGAGGCAGTGGATGTATTTTTAAAAGCTGGCGTGCTTTTTGGGCCTGCTAAGGCTGCGAACGCCGGTGGTGTTGCTACTTCAGGTCTTGAGATGGAGCAAAACGCAAGCCTAAGCAGGTGGGATTTTGAATATACAGAGCAAAGATTAAAAAAAATCATGCAAAACATCTTCCAAAATTGTAAACAAACCGCAGAAGAATTTGGTTCTCCACAAAATTATGTAATGGGTGCAAATATTGCTGGGTTCAAAAAAGTGGCAGATGCAATGCTAGAGCTTGGAGTTATATAATTTAGACAAACTATTTGGGTGCATTAAGTTTATCGCACCCCCTCTAAATTCAATCGTTTGATAGGCTAACACAATTAATTGGTTTTTCGCCATTAAAAACTCTTTTGATATTTTCGCATACATAAAAAGCTATTGCTTTATAAGAAACATCTGTAACACCAGCAATATGCGGTGTTACTATAACATTCTTTAACTTAAAAAAATCGTCCTTATCAGGTGGCTCTTTCCAGAAAACATCCAAAGCAACGCCTCCTAAGTAATTTTTCTCTAAAGCTTCAATAAGGGCTTGCTTTTCGATTATCCCACCTCGCGATGGATTAATAAGGAAAGCGCCTTTTTTAAATTTAAATATATTTTGGGCATTTATTAAATTTTGCGTAGAATCGTTTAAGGGTAAAGCTAAAAATACATAATCAGAAATTTTTAAATATTTTTCTATATTGCTTAACTCATCAATTGCATCTAGCTTATATTCTTTGATTAATTTGCTATCTATATTACGTTTAATTGCAAAAATATGCACACCGAAGGGTTTTAATCTTTGCGCTATAGCTCTACCAATACCACCAAAACCTACTATCAGCGCTTTCTTGCCTATTAAACTTATACCTACTGGACACCCCCAACCAACAGCATTATAAACATTCTCTTGAATGTATGGAAAACCTCTTGAAAGCGCAATTGCAGCCATTATAGACCATTCGGCAACAGATTCTGCATTGCCAGTGTTGGCAGTGGGTACATTTGCCACATAGATGCCCTTTTTTTTAGCAGCTTGAATATCAACACCGTCTAGCCCTGCGCCCCATTGGTGAATAAGCTTTAAATTGGAAGCTTTTTCAATAAGGTTTGCATTAATTTTTGTCATTGCAGGAATAAGCACATCACACTCATGAATTCTGTATTCTAAGGCGCTTTCTGGTATAAATTCGAATTCTAAATTTTCTGCACATTCACTTATAAAATTTTGCATGCCAACAAAGTGTATACCAGCAACAAATACCTTTATTTTTTTCATTTACTGCCACCATTTTGAAAGAATTTAGAATTTATAATATCAAAAATAAAGTTTTTTGCCAACTCAAAATTTACGCAAGACAAATCAAGCACAATATCATAATTTCTTAGATCGCACCTGTTTAAACCGGTCATTTTTTTTATATACTTATTTCTTGCTTCATCGGTTTTCTTAATAAGTTCAATTGCTTGATCTCGATCCATATTAAATTCTTTCGAAATGTTTTTTGCCCTATATTCTAAATTTGCCTTCAAAAAAATAGATAAGTGTCTTGGATGATCCTTAAAAATAAAAAAAGAACCTCTTCCTAGTGCCACAATGTTGTGTTGTTGAGCAAAACTCTTTAGCACTTCAGTTTGTGTTTGAAAGATCTCTGTATCTTCTGGATAAGTATTATTTGAAAGAGACCCTACCTCTGGTGTACCAATAGAAAAGACACCTAAAATACTTTCGATTAAGCTTGTTGTTTTTTCTTCTTTTTTTTCTAAGTAAGATACATCCGTTTTTAAAATTTCCGCAGTATGGATAATAAGTTCTCTATCAATCAACTTAAAATTAAATCTTTCGGCAATTGACTTTGCAAGATCGTAACCTCCAGAGCCTATTTGTCGTGCAATAGTAACTACAATATTTTCCATTAATCCTCCTTGATATCCTTAAAGCCTTTCAATAAAAAAGCCAACGGCAAGGACAAAACAAATATAAACATGATAAGCAAATATACATGGTTGTACGAAAGCATCATAGCCTGCTGCATTACAGTTTCGTTGAGCATTTCTTTTACTTTTAAATCTGGCATTTGAAGTGGCATACCAACCAACTGCTCTAGTTTTGTCAGATACTCCAGCGTATTTCTGCTAAATATTGAAACATTTTGAGTCAAAATTGAATAATAGGTATTTGTCCCTCTATCAACAAATGTAGCAGCCAGCGCCACACCAATACTACCAGTTATAAGCCTGAAAACATTATAGATGCTTGTTGCAAATGTTAAATCGCTTTTTTCAATTGTAATTAATGCAGATGTACTAACAGATACAAAAATAAAACCAAAACCTGCGCCCTGTAAGAATTGTGGCATAAATATATCCCAAAAACTTGCATTTAAGTTTAAATTTGAAAATTGAAAAAATGAAACGATTACAAGTACCAAACCAAAACTAACAAGAATTTTTGGACCCAATTTATTAAATAGTTTCCCCCCAATTGGCATCATCAAAGCCATTGCCAAGCTTCGTGGCACCATTGCAACACCCGCATCAAAAGCTGTGTATCCTAATAAATCTTGCAAAAATACAGGCAAAACAAACAAACTTGCAAAAAGCCCCATCCCAAGAGCACCACCAAGCAACGTCCCTAAAGTAAAATTTATATTTTTCAAAATTCTCAAATTTACAGCAGGCTTTTTAGCCGTCAACTCCCTTATTATAAAAAATATTATACCTGCGCTTGCAATAATCGCAAGATTGGTAATATACTGAGAGGTAAACCAGTTTTTATTTTCTCCATCTGCAAGAAATATCTGCAAGGCACCAAAACCGATAGCCATAAAGATTAAACCCAAAAAATCTATCTTGCTTTTTTCTCTAACTAAAAAATCAGGATCTTCTATAAATAAATTAACCATAATGAAAGCAATTATACCAATAGGTAAATTGATATAAAAAATCCATTGCCAGCTATATCTATCTATAAGCCACCCGCCAAGCGTAGGCCCAAAAGCAGGACCCATTACAACACCCATACCGTATATACCCATTGCCATGCCTTGCTCTTCTTTTGGAAAAACCTCTCTTAAAATTGCTTGAGCGATTGGTATTAAAACGCCTCCGCCGATTCCCTGTATAATTCTAAAAATAACAATTGCATACAAATTCCATGCAATGCCGCAAAGTGCAGAACCCAATGTAAACAAAACTATCCCAAACATGTAAAAATTTTTTCTGCCAAAACGAGAACTTAAAAGTGCAATTATTGGCATAATAACTGTATTAGAAAGCAAATACCCAGTAGATACCCATGTAATCTGTTCAATTGAAGCACCCATCGAGCCTTGAATGTATGGTATTGCAACATTTACAATACTGGTGTCTAGTGAACTCATTATTGTGCCTATCATTACAGTAACTGTAACAATCCACTTATTCATTTTATGCTGACATAGGGCTCAACAGACAGTCCAGGATACAATGGGGTTTTAGGGTTGTATGGTGTTGTGATATTAATTTTAACAGGGATGCGTTGGACTACTTTAATAAAGTTTCCAACGGCATTTTGCGGTGGAAGCAGGCTAAATACCGACCCGCTGCCTGTTTGAAAACTCTCTA
>JBFWJP010000084.1:0-6268 GCA_050253135.1 Desulfurella sp.
GAGAGCTGCTTATACTAGATTGAAATAAAGAGCCTTTCATAATTTTGAGGTATGTAAAGTATCCAATAGACAAAGCAATCATTGTAATAAAAAGCGCAACTAAGATTTCTATCAGTGTAAAACCTTTTTTCATAAATGCACCGCTGTATTTTGAGTGTGGTAGTATGTTTGACCCTTATAAACCCAACTAACTGTTATTGTATACAAAACAACCTCTTTTTGTGGTTCAACACTTGGTTCTACGCTAACAGTGTAGTATTGCACAAAATTATTTATTTGAACACCTATAGTTTTTGTATATGGGTTTTTTATTGGCGTCTTATTAAAAGCATCGTTTAGAATTTCATTTGTTTGAGATTGAGCAATTCTTAGAGCTTGGTTTCTCAGTGTATTCTGCATATTTACATTTATTGACAAATTTAAACTGTACAATAGACCAAGCACAACAATCAATAAAATAAACAATGCCACGACAGCTTCGATTATAGTAAAAGCTTTATTGTTGGCAGAGACCATTTATCCACCTTCCAGTACTAATCTTCGAATATTCAATTACAAAACAATTGGGGTTTGCATCATTTTCTTGGCTAACATAACAATTGATGACACCTTGCGCTATACCAAATGCATTTAAGGCAATTATGGCAGAATTATTAGAGCAAGACACAGGGTAATTAAAATTATTCTTTAGAATAAGTGTTGAGTTTGTATCGTTTGTTAGAGCTTCTATTTGATTTTGAGATATATTAATATTGACTGGTACATGGTGAGAAATGCTGTAAAATTTGGCGTAATTAATATCCGAATAAAGCTTATCAATTTGATTTGATATGTTGTAGTCTTTTAAATACTGAGAGAATTTGGGTATAGCAATAGATAAAACAATTGCAAGTATTGCCAAAATTAAAACCACTTCTAAAAGAGTAAATGCGTTAATTATTCTTTTTTCCATTGTATGATTATGCCAGCTTGTCCTGTGAATGGTGCAACAAAAGTTGTTGATGTTTCTGGTGAAACGCCCGTTTGCCAGGGTGTTTTGGGATTTCCCTCTGTAAAAGTTGTATTGGGGTTAATCTGCCCAACCGCACCCGTCGACGTTTGCAAAAGCAAAGTCCCGTTTACTTTGTTAACAACATAGCCAGAACAAGAATTATCAAGCGCAGCCGAACCTGTGGCACAATTTAGGCCCCAAACACGTGTTCTTCCGCCAAAACCGCATAAATTACTTGTTGGCTCTGTTGTAGTAAAAAAGACCACATTTTGGCCTGTAACCGTAGGATCTGATATATCCCGCTCTTTTAGGTAGCCATTTGTTTCAGAATTATCAAGGCTTACATACCATGAATTTAAACCACCGCCACCGCTAGTAAGCTCTTGACAAGAAGAATTTGAAGAATGCGCTGCATTAATGTTGCAGTTTCCATCTGCTAAACAATTAGTCACATCAACGCCGTATAATTTGTCTGGGTTATTTGGGTTATAATCATCTGTAGGATAAAAAAACTTTCCACTACCAAAAAATATGTAAGTTTTATTAAAACAAGACATATGTGCTACTTTAGCTGTAATTGGGTTTTTTGTAGTCATAATTTTTTGAAAAGTCCAACTATTGGGATCTGTTGAGTTATTTGTAAAAAGCATATAAACTGCACCGCTCCATGCGTTTCCATTTTCAATAGAAACACCAAATGGCACAGCTATAGTATTTCCTGTTGAGTTATCGACAATACCCTGTGTAAATAATCTGCCACCAAAGGCGGTTTTCAAGCTTGGGTCTACATTTAGTGTATATTCATTATTTTCTGTAAAATCACTCTTTAAACTCAATACAAAAGCATTGAGCGGTAAACCAGCGTCTCCATTGTAATCTGTTGGCCCAGTTAAAAACATAACAAAATATTTACCGTTTACATTTATCACAGCAGGTCCAGAAAAACTAAAACCAAGACCAGGATTTGTAAACTCCCACAGAAATGTAGGGTTAAATGGATTTGTAATGTCTAAAGCATAATAAGCAGAAAGGCCAATACTATTTGAAGTTTGACCTGAAGGGGGTTGTGAAATTAAAGGGGTTTGGATAAAATCTGTTTGCGCTGTTGTGCTTGTTGCACCCCCCATGCGCATACCGCCAATTAAAATTATATGCCCATCAGCTCTAAAAATGTAGGGTGTTAAATCCTGATAATAAATATGGCAGTAATTGGGGTTTGCAAGATACTTTAAATACGGCAGAGAATCCATTGGTATAAATCCCCAAAGTTCACTACCTAATTTATAACCATTAACGCTTTGGGGACAGCTTGACTCATCATCAGCGCAAAGTTTGGCTACAGCATTGTCAGGTAAATTTATATTTTGTACCTGACCTGCTAAAAACGCATGAAGCATACCGTCATTAGCCCCCACATACACTACATTGAAGCTTTGAGATGGATCAATCCAGTTAGTATACTGAACTGCTTGCGGTGTAGAGTATATAATATCGCCAAGCTTCCATACGTTAGAAGCGCCACCTATAGTAACTGTTCTGTTTCTTGCACCTGCTAAATCCTGTCCCAAAATATAATTTACTAAATTTGTTGCAGCAGTATTTAGTGAGCAGCTTTGTGTACCATTACATAAATATGAATCGTTTGGTAAGTTTATATTGAGATAATTTTCAAGTTTAGATATATTGCTTTTGCTAACTTCAAAAAGAGGAGGCAATACTTTAGGATTACCATCCCTTGTATATGTTGTATATATTGTTCTTTGACTAGGTTGTGTATTCCACAAAATTTGTCCTGCTTCCCAAAGAGGGTTTAGCTGGTCTATAGAAACAGTATTAACAAGATTTCCATTGGAATCATACTCTTGTGCTAAAAGCTGATTGTTCTGAAAAACAAAATTCAACGTGTAATCCTGTGATGGCTCAAGGTAATTTGGTGTATTGTTATTTAATATATTAGATGTGGTACTGCCTACTGGGTTATACAGCCACCAATCGTATAAATAGCCTACCCAACTTGCGCTGGTGTTATTATCAAAAATTTTTTGGGGGTAAAAAACAGCCTGGATTGCACTTGATCCAGACTGAGTTTTTTGACTTATGCTTGCAACACTTGAAGCACTAGATGCCTGCTTTGTGATATTTGAAAAAGCATTTAAAAGGCTTTCTTTAATTTGGCTTGCATTATTTGGTGCAAAAAAAGTATTTGGAATTGAAGGCGGTGCTTTGCATAAGCTGCCTTGACCGTAATACGGGCAATCAGTCTCATCAATACATCTTGCTGATTCTAATGATTTAAGATCGCTTGAACTTACAGAATTAAGCGGCTCAAAACTGCCAAAATACGCTATATTTTCAAGTGCGTTTTGACCATATTGAGTGCCAAAGCCATTTGTCCACTGATAATTTTGCGTGCCTAAATTTCCAAGATAAATTGCATATAAATCCTGTATCGTAACAGAAAATCTTTTCCTTAAACTGCCGCTTGAACCACCTGTATGCAAAGTATACGCTTCGCTAACAGGATCTGAACTAAAACGACAATTTGGTATATTCCAACCGCCATCAGACATTAAAATAACATAATTTTGCGCACAAGGGGCTGGCTCACAAGAGCTTGTATACGGTGGGCAAACATACAGCGGGTCCCTCCATTTATTTTTATTCTTATTTTCTTGTTCGTTGCTAGGCCTAAAACCGTACCTATAAGTAGGGTTATTTTGAGAAAAATAATCAATCACATCCTGCAGGGCTGGGCCTGTAGGCGTACCCCCTCCTGGCATTTGGTAGTTCATAAATCTCATAATATATGTATAGGGATTTTTTAAAAGTAAAGAACGCGAAAAATTACTAGGTTGGCAACTATTTTGACTACTTTTTTGATTACAAGGATAACCGCCAATATAAACTGTCTGCGGGATTGTGTAATCTTGCCCATTTGTTGTAAACATTAGCAATCCCATTCTTGGTTTTAAACTCGACGACATATTTTGAAGTGATGGCAGTATTGCCTGTTTTATGCGTGACATTGGTGTAAGAACAGAAAATGAAACTTTACCAACCCAATTTGGTACAGGTGGCCAATAAGGTGGCCAATAATTTACGAATTGTGGATTATTTCCATAGTATAAATTTATAGATGGGTACAGAACAATACCGTCCCCATGTACAGTTTCTATATAATCGGTATTAAGCATAGGGTCGCATTGCTTAGTGGAGTAACTATTACCTTCTGCACAAGATTGAGGCTCACCACCCGTCATAGTCCATTTTACAAGGTCGCTTCTTGACATTAAAAGAAAATTTAAACAATTGCCTGTGTAAGAATGAAAATTACCACTGTTTGGGTTATAAGGGAAATTCCATGCAAATACGCTTGACGGACAACTTTGTGGCTTGGCTGAAGAATTATGATTATGATTATGATTATGAATATGAATAATATACCAAAAATTATTGTGTGGGTTATATGAGTATGAGTACACATCTGTAGGTTTAAAGTAGCCTTCGTATGTTTGATTTGGATTGTATGTACTTGGACAATTAGTTATCTCACCGTCATTATTGTAATCGCTTGGAATATCACCACAGTAGCCCTGACCTTGACTATCTGGGTTGTAGGCACTCCATGCCATAGAACCGCTTACATCTTGAACAATTAACACATTAGGTGCTACATTTTTAGATAAAAAGGGAGGCACAGCACAATATTGACTCATATCTGCAAAAGCGCTTTTATAAGCAAAAATTAAAAAAACAAAAACCACAAAATAATAGGCTTTTTTCATTGTGGACCCCTGTTTGTATTTCCTATAATAATCGTAGAGCAAGTTTTATCTATCTGCATAAGAAAATTTACTTTATGAATTAGATTAATGGGTATAGCTTGCGGATTTTTTACTGTAACTGTGCGTTTCCCATGGCATAATTTTGACAAAACTTCTATTTGTGCAGTATTCTTGTTTACAGATAAAATCTTTCCCACAACTAAAGTATAGCCAAAAGCACTAACACTGCCCAACATTACAGCAAGCACTACTGAAACCCACAAAAGCTTTTTCATAGCTAAACTTCCTTTTTATTTAGAATATAGTTTATATTAATAAAAGCGTCAATAAAAAACCATAATTATTGCAAAAATTTAATAAAAAAATTATAATATGAAAATGATTAAGATTGGTGTTTCTGCTTGTCTTTTAGGGATTGAGTGTGCCTATAATGGTTCTTCAAAAAAAGATGACTTTGTAGTTAATCTGTCAAAATATTTTGAGTTTGTACCGTTTTGCCCCGAAGATGCAATACTGTCCCACCCAAGAGAATCTATGAGGCTTGTTTTAGACAAAGATGGAAAAATCCACGCAATAGGCAATAAAACAAAACTTGATTACACTCAAAGTATTCTTAACTATACAAATTTAGCTATAAAAACAGCTAAAGAAAAAGAAATTTGCGGGTTTATATTTGCTGCAAAATCTCCAAGCTGCGGTGTGTTTCAAGTAAAACTATACTTAGAAAACTCAATGTCAAGCGGTAAAAATACACAAGGTATATTTTCAAAAGCCTTTTTAGAACAATTCCACTTGCTACCTCATGAAGAAGAAAAACGGCTTAATGATGCATGGTTAAGGTATAATTTCATTACTGGAGTTTATGCTTACTGTGACATTAAAAATTTAATCAAAAATCCATCCAAAAAAGGTCTTATTGATTTTCACACACGCTACAAATTTTTACTTTTATCTAAAAGCACAAAAAACTATAGAAAATTAGGCCAAATTGCTGCATTTACAAGCCCATCTTTTGAAGAAACGCTCCACTCTTATACCGCACTTTTTTTAGAAACTATACAAATCAAAAGCAAAAGAAATAATGTATACAATGCACTTGAGCATATGTTTGGCTTTATTAAAGATTTTTTATCAAGCAGTGAAAAAACGGTATTTATTAATGCTCTATCAGATTTTAAAAAAGGCATTATCCCACTTGTTGCAGTCAATAGAATGTTTGAACTCTATATAGAAAAATACAACATTGAATATCTAAAAAACCAGGCCTTTTTTAACCTCTACCCTAAAGACTTAGGCCTAGACTCTCATACTTCAACCTTTAAATAAAAACATATCTATAACAAAACCTTTTGTATTTCAAAACTTTTTCAAGTCTTAAACTTACCAACCACACCTAACAAGCCATCAGATACTGTCTTTAGGTTTTGAGCATTAGCTGAGATAGTCTCTACTGCTTTTGCATTTTCTTCTTGAGCTTTGCTGATTTCTTTTA
>JBFWJP010000085.1:0-6196 GCA_050253135.1 Desulfurella sp.
GGCTTTTCTTTAAATTCTTCTACATCAAATCCTCTAGCTTTTATGTAACCATATCCTGTATGCGGGCTATTCGGTTTAACACCAAAAGTTACAATGTAGCCTAACTTAGCAAATTCTTCTCCTTTTTTTAAACTTTCATAGTAATTATCCGACTCTTTTATGTAATGGTCTGCGCTTGATACAAGCAGTATTTGATTTTCATCTGCCAAAAAACTAGCAAATGCAACAGCGGGTGCAGTATTTTTACCAACTGGTTCTAGTATAAACTCAACTTTATTTAAAGCCAGACCAATTTCTTCAATTTGGTCCAATGCCAAAAAATAATGAGCTTCGTTTGTAACAAAAATAAATCTTTCAACAAAACTTTTGTTTCTTAAAACCGTTAACTGGAATAAAGACTTGTTGTCAAATAGCTTTATAAATTGTTTCGGGTAAAGGCTTCTGCTTAGTGGCCAAAGTCTAGTGCCAGATCCACCACACAAAACTACATTAATCATACCACCTCCTTACATTGGAAAGCATTATAAAAATTATAGAATCCAAATGTCAAATTGTTATCAAAAACCCAAAATTTTTTTTAGCTCTTTTACCTGTGATTTGCTTACAGATATACGGGTTTTGTTTACATCATTCATTACAAGCCAGTATGTGCTTTTAAACCAAGGGATAACTTCATATATGCTTTGCAAATTTACTATGTAGCTTTTTTGAACCCTATAAAACTGAGTAAAATCTTGTAATTTATCCTCTAAATTTTTCATTGATTTTCTAAATAAAAAGCTTGAATCTTTTGTAACAATTTTTACAAAACCTTCTTGCGATTTAGCAAAGACTATTTGATTAATATCTAATAAATAAATCTTACCCTTTTCTTCGACGGGAATTTTGTCAATTTTTTTCTGTTTTAGTTCATTTTGATTTAGAAAATTTTTGGCTTTTTCTAAAGATTTTTCCAATCTTGATGGACTAATTGGTTTTAATATATAATCAAGTGCATTTAATTCAAACGCATCAACAGCATAATTATCGTAAGCAGTTATAAAAACCACACCTAACTTAGTGCTTGAAATAATTTTTGATAGTTCAATCCCATCAATCTTAGGTATGTTTATATCAATAAAAACAATATCTGGTTTTAAAGATTTGATGAAATTTAAACCTTCTAAACCATCTTGAGCTTCACCTACAATTTCTACAAAATCATAAAAGCTTAACAGGTACTTTAACTCATCAATAGCAGGTTTTTCATCTTCAATTATCAGCGCTTTAAACATTTTGCAACAATGACGATTTTGGCATCTTAAAATGAACTATTGTGCCTTTACCTTCTTTCGTATTAATGTGCAAATAGGCATCTTTTCCAAAAATCGACACAAGTCTCTCATTTACATTTTTTATCCCTATACCTAAACCATTTTCTGATTCTTGTTCTGAAGTTATTTGATTATTAGCAGTAAATATTTTTTGAAGTTTTTCCTGTTTTATACCAGGTCCATTGTCAGTAACATAAAATTGTATATATTCTTTTATTCTTTGTATCTTTATCTTCAAAACTAACTTTGTATTGATCTTCGATATAGAATGCACTATAGCATTTTCCACAAGTGGTTGCAAAACAAATGCAGGTATTTTTTCTTCTAACAAACTCTCATCAATTTCTTCTTCAATTTCAATTTTATTACCAAAGCGAGCCTTCTCAATATACAGATAAGATTTTACAATCTCTAATTCTTTGGCAATTGTTATAAAAGTTCCAATATTTTTGAGGTTGTATCTCAAATATTCACTTAAATTGATCAGCATTTCTCTCGCTACCTGAGGGTTTGTTCGGATAAATGATATTACTGCATTTAGTGTATTAAACAAAAAATGCGGGTTCATCTGCGAAGCTAGTGCAATAAGCTTTGCTTGAGTTGCAAGTTTCTTTTGTTCTTCAACCTGAGCAATCTCAATTTGATAAGAAATTAACTGAGCCAAACCTTTTGCTAACTCAATATCTGTGTTAGAAATAACTCTTCTACTAACTTTCTTCTTTGACCTGTATAGTTTCAGTGTACCAACAAGCTTATCAAAGCATTTAAGTGGTACAATAACTACACTATTTAGCTGGCAATCTTTAATAGAACAGCCAATCTCTTCTTTTGTAGTTGCTATATTGATCTCTCCATTTAAAAGTGTGTTTTTTGTAGCATTGGTTTGTATAGGCATGCCGCTTTTGTGATGATCATCGCCTACGCCTATATGAGCTAATATTTTCTCTGTATCTGTAATTGCTACAGCATCTAAATCGGTTGATTCATAAATAATTTTGGCAGCATTGATAGCGGATATTTCATTTAAACCGTTTCTTAAAAAAGGCAATGTTTTATTTGCAATATCAAGCGAAAGTTTTGCAAGTGTTGCAGAAATGTTTTCCTTTTCATCAAAAACAGATTTAACAATCATCATAAATACAGCTACACCGATAGCGTTTGTAACTGTCATTGGCATACCTATGTCGTTTACCAAATCCAAGGCTTTAGGGTATGGTTTTGAAAAGAGTAAAATGATTCCCATCTGCATTCCTTCGCCTAAAACACCAGCAAAAAAAGCTAACTCCCACGGTATATATTCACCTTTGTAGTATTTTCTAATAAGTCCGCCAAGCAAACCCTCTAAAGCTGTAGAAACAGCGCAGGTTGTTGCTGTAAACCCACCAAGCGTTAATCTGTGAAGCCCAGCAATTAAACCCGCAAAAAAACCCACAATAGGCCCACCAATTAAACCACCAACCATTGGACCAATAACCCTAGAATTTGCAATAGCATCTTTTGTTGGGACCCCAGTGTAGGTGCCCAAAATACCAATTCCTGCGAATATCAAAATAGCTAAAATTAAATCTTTCTTTGTAACTTTCGCGTTGTAAAGAATATTCTTAAAAAATGACGCTTTTGATAAAAAAAAGCAAGTATAGCAATTATGCTTAATCGCTCAAGCATTATCAAAAGCAACGAATCATGCATAAAAACCCCTATTTAATTATATAAAAATTATAAAATAAATCAATTAATTTTACAAAGCGTATTATAAACAAAATTTTAAGAACCTCTTTAAATACTTTTAAAAATATATATACTCTAAGCTATGATTTATAATGGTCGAAAAGTAAAGACCGTTTATTATATTATGCGTTTTTGCGCCAATGAAAATTTAAAATGAAAAGGTAATATTAAAAAAATAAAAATGAAGTTTTTATCATTTGCTTTTTCTGTTGTAATTCATTTATTGTTGATAGTTTTAGTATATCTGCTTATTATTCATACTAAAAAACCTATAGCAAAATTATCTCCGCCGGTATATCATGTAGACATTGTGCAATTGCCAAAACAAGAACAAAACACGCAGCAAAAACAACCACACATTATAGCGTCAAATATCAACAGAAAAGCTCAATCCAGGATATATTCAAAAACAGAAAAAATCCCATTAAAAAGCATACCGCAATCTAAAGCTAAAAGTGTGCAGCAAAAACCACAAACCAAAGAACAAAAAGTTACTAAACCTACGCCGCATCAAGAAGTTGCAAAGAACTCCCAAGTTTTAAAACAACCAAAATCTCCGCCAAACTTGGCTAAACAGCAAAACCTAACCCAAAACGCACCATACAAAATTTCTGGAAACTTATTTTCACAATCTAACAAAAATGCACCCGCAATAAACCCAAACCAAAAATATCAAGGCTCAAGCAAAGCGAAGGAATACGAAAGTCCAAATTCAAAAAAAGAGGCAACTATTGAAATAGGAACAGAATCAATAAAATATGTTTCTTATATGAAACTTTTGAAAGACAAAATACAAAACGTATGGGTTTACCCAGAGCAAGCTCGTTTAAAAAATCAACAGGGTACTTTGCTTGTAGAGTTTGGCATTAATAAAAACGGTTCACTTGCTTATGCAAAAGTTATTCGCTCAAGTGGATACACCATTTTAGATGAAGCAGCAATAAAAGCTATAAAAGAAGCCTCACCATTCAACCCACTACCAGATAGGTTTGGCGTTGATAGGCTAAATATATATGCAACATTTACTTATGAGTTAGTTTACCATTATGTTCAATAGCCGATTTTGCCAATTTATCGGCTTTTGCATTTAAACTTCTAACCACATGGTTAATCTCAAAATGATCAAATTTTTCTATTAATGATAAAGCCTCTTTGTTGAATTTCTTTAAATGTTCCTGTTTTACGGCATAAATACCTTTTATTTGTTTTACAACTAATTCAGAATCAGAAAAAACTTTTATTGATTTCACACCAAAATCTAGTCCTTTTTTTAATGCTTCTAAAAGAGCAGTATATTCTGCTTCGTTGTTAGTTTTTTCACCAATATATTCAGATACAGTATCGATAATTTGCTCATCTTGCATAAATACTATACCAATACCAGCAGGACCTGGATTATTGCTAGATGCACCATCTATATAGATTATTAGGGGTTTATCCGGTTCAATCGAATGATTTTTTTTGGCAAGCGGTTTATCCACTTCTAAGTCTTTACATATTTGACTTATCTTGCCAAAAAAATCATCAATTGAAATACCAAAATAATCAGCAGTTTTTTCTACAGATCGAAGTTCACAAAACTTCCTGAGTAAATCCAATTTCATTCTTTTTTATACAATATCCTGCCACAATTTGGACAGTAAACAATCTCTTCGGTTTCTTCAACAAGTACGGATATTTGAGGGGGCAACTTTATAAAACAACCATAGCAAGTTTCATTTTCAACTCTTACTACAGCGCTACCTTTTGCCCATATAGAAATTTTATTGTATTTTGCTAATAAATTAGGGTTTATTTCGCTAAGCATAGTCTGTTTATCTTCGTTAATTTTTTCGATTTGTTTATCAATATCGTGTTTAATTTCAGATAATTGGATATCAAAAGCTTCCAATTTCTGTTTTGTTTCATCTATTTGCTGTTGAATCTCACTTATTTTCTTATTCTTATCATCAACTACAGCTTGAATTTCTAATATTTTGTCTTCTAGGATACTTTTGTTAGTTTTTGCTATGGTTATTTCACTGGATAGAGCATCTGATTGCTTTTGATTCTGGACGGCACTGCTTTTTTCATCAAGCTTTTCAAGCAAAACTTCTTTTTCTTCAAGTAGGTTTTTTTTGAAATTTAAATCCTCAAGAATTTCATTTAGCTCCTCTTGTGCCTGCTCCATATTAAGTGTATAAGCAGTTAGTAATTCTTCTAACTTTTCCCTTTCTTCAAGCTTTTTAGCAAATTCAGATTCAAGTTGATAAATTTGCTTATCGTACTCTTGAATTTTTAAGAGCATTTCTATGTCAGCATTCATCAACACCTCCTATATGTAATTCCATGGGATATAATCTTTAGTGCTTTTTATTACATTGACATCCAGATCCTTTAAACACTCAAATAGTATGTCTTTAGAACATACTTCAGTATAAAAATGCGTTGCATCAATAACATTAATACCATTTTGCTGGGCAAATATCGCATTGTGATGCTTAAGATCACCTGTAATAAAAGCATCAATACCAAAGCCTTTTAGTTTTGATATGTAATCTGCACAACTGCCAGAACAAACTGCTATTTTTTTAATAGATCGGTTGTGAGAAGTCACATATTTTAATATTGGCACATTTAGCGTTTTTTTTACAAATTCGATAAATTCATTAAACGTCTGCTCTCTTTCAAGTTCACCTATAAAAACGGGCTTTAAGTTTTCTAACATAAAAAAGTTTTTTAAAGAAAATTTCTTGCACAAGTGGTAATTTAAACCAAATGGTGCAATATCTAAATTAGTGTGTGCTGCATAAATACTAATTTCGTTTTTAGTAGCCAAATACAGAACATTTTCTGGATAAAACTTGTAATCAAAGTTTTTAAGCGCTTGTAAAAACAACGGATGATGAGCTATGATCAAATTGCAATCGTTTTGTTTTGCCTCTTTTATAGTTTCTAACCTAATATCTAAAGCTAATAAAATTCCGCTTAATATGTTGTGCTTGAATAAAACTTGAAACCCTGAATTGTCCCAACTCTCTTGGAAAGATAGAGGAAAATAACTTTCTAACGCTTCAATTGCTTCAAAAATAAACATCAAACTTTTTGGTGGGCCCACTAGGACTCGAACCTAGGACCAACCGGTTATGAGCCGGTGGCTCTACCAACTGAGCTAT
>JBFWJP010000086.1:0-6196 GCA_050253135.1 Desulfurella sp.
AACTTCAAAGCAGCCGAATCTGATTTTACAAATGCTATAGAAATTAACCCAGATGATGCAGACGCTTATTTTAATAGAGGTTTGGTTTATAAACATAAAGATAACTCAAAAGGCGCTTTAGCTGACTTTTATAAAGCAGGATTGCTTTATATAAAGGATAACAAAAGAAAAGATGCATATGAGTGTGTAGATTTAATTAAATCTACAGATGAGTTTTCCACCCTTATATACGATTTAAAGTCAAAAATTATAAAAGATGAAGTATACGGCGCTTAATTTTTTTGGTGGAGGTGGCGGGAATCGAACCCGCGTCCAGTAATGTCTCGTAGTTGGAAACTTCTTACATGCTTAGACCTTTTTTAATTTTTAAGACCCTGTTGGTCAAGGTCAAACCTTAGAGGTCCGATTTTGCGCTCTTTAATTTTACTTTGAGTGCGCAAAAGAACTCAAAGTAAAATGCTTGCTTGAATTATTAGGCAATTTTAGCTTAAAGCAAGCGATAAGCTAAAACCACCTAGCTGCAATTAATTAAGCAGCTAAAGCTAATTCAGAGTTTGCGTTTATTTTTTCTTATCTGTTTAACGATCAGATAAGACATCGGCATGATTCCCAGCTACTATTACACCCTGTCGAACCCAAATACACCCCCGCTTTTAACGAGGTATGGATAATATAATAGCTTTCTAAAATTTGTCAAGGCCATAAAAAAATTATTGACTTTTAATTATTAAAGGTTTATACTAGTTGTCAACGGGTGTAGACTATCTAAATGGTCTCATCAGAAAAATCTTTTTTTGGAGTGTGTTTTGTGAATACGAACAAGTTGTACGTCGGTAATCTAAATTACCGAACAACGGAAGAGAAACTTAAAGAAGTTTTCTCAGGTTACGGCAGTGTGGTATCGGTAAAAGTTATTGAAGGTAAAGGTTTTGGCTTTGTAGAAATGGAATCAAAAGATGATGCTCAAAAGGCTAAAGATGCTTTAGACAACACAGATTTAGACGGCAGAAACATTAGAGTTGATGAAGCAAAACCCAGGGAGTCAAACCCAAGACCAAGATCTAACTATTCTAACTCAAGAAACAGATTTTAATCCTCTTTTAAAGCAGGGCGGTTAGCCCTGCTTATATACTAAATAAAATCAGAGAGTATATAATTTGAAATGAGTAATTTTTTAGGTGTTGCAATTTTAATTGAACCGTTAATTTTTTTTAGTGTTTTTAATTTATAGTGTTTTGATAGTTGTAATTTAAAAATGTTTTCTACATCGCAATTATACCTATTGTTAAATTGATCTATATTTACTCCGTTAATAGTACGCAATCCTAAAACAAAAGCTTCTTTAATTTTTCTTTTTAATCCGAGTTTTTCTTCATTTTGAATAGGGCGCTTGTTTTCAAAGATTTTATTAATATATTCATCTAACTTGTCTGTGTTTTTGTATCTTGTTCCGTTAATATAAGAACTTGCACTTAAGCCAAACCCTACATAATTGTAATTTTGCCAATAAGCTTGATTATGTTTGCTTTCAAAGCCTTTTTTAGCAAAATTTGAGATTTCATATTGGTAAATCTTATGATCTTTTAAAAATTTAACTAAATACAAAAATTGTTTTTCAACATTTTCCTCTGATAATGTAATTTTTTGTTTATAGAATAAAGTACCTTTTTCGATAGATAAAATGTATGCTGAAATGTGTTTTATAGAAAAACTTACTGCATATTTTAAATCTTCTTGGAAATCACTGAAGTCTTCAAAACCATATATTAGATCAATACTTACATTTTCAAAAAATTCCAGTACATTTTCTACAGATCGAAAACTTTGATTAGAATCATGAA
This sequence comes from Desulfurella sp., assembly GCA_050253135.1. Taxonomy (GTDB): domain Bacteria; phylum Campylobacterota_A; class Desulfurellia; order Desulfurellales; family Desulfurellaceae; genus Desulfurella. Next base: position 1,842 of record JBFWJP010000086.1, read on the forward strand.
GTCTTTTTAAAAATTGAAGTTTTTTGTTATTAAAGGATTGAATTCCTAAGCTTACTCTTGTAATGCCCATTTCTTTTAGTAATTTCAAATAGTTTTTATTTGCATTGTTTGGGTTAAGCTCGATAGTTATCTCGCAATCTTTTGAAATTTGATTTTTTCTTAGACTTTTCAAAATTGATTGTAATTCATCTGGTTTTAGCAAAGATGGTGTACCACCGCCTATATAAATCGTTTGAATTGTATATTGATCATTATCAGAAAAAAATTTTTCAATTTCTTTTTTTAAGGCAATTAAGTAACTCGTTTTTGTATTTAATGCTTTTTCAAAAGAGACAAATGAACAATAAGGGCATTTTTTATAGCAGTATGGTATATGTATGTAAACATATAGATTCATATCAAAAATTTTTTAATTACGATGTTGTTTTTTTTACTTTCATATGAGTCTATGAGGTGATATTTTTCTTCAAATATAGAAGGTATTGCTTGTTTTATATCTTTGTAAGAAGCTTTATCAGATAGTCTCAACGCCAGGTTAAAAAGTTTGTTTCCCATTAAGTAGTCAACAAAAAAAACATTTGCCCCTTTTTTTACCACTTTATTTATAGCTTCGTATATTGCATTTTGGTTTGAGCTATTTTTGCAAAGAAATACAATAATACAATCAAATTTTAATTCGAATAAGCATTTATCTAGATTTTCAACATTGCATTCAAAAATATGTTCTTTTGCGAGATGCTCTAGCAAGATTGACTTTAAATAATTTATTTCTTTATAAAAAACCAAAATATTGTCAAAATTTTCTGGTTTGATATATTGAATTGACTCTACTATATGGGGTTCGTACCTTAAGTTTCTTATAAATTTTATTTTTACGAACTTTTTAAATAAATCTTCAAAACCCATTTATTTTTCCACACCCCACAATTAAGTTATTATAATAAAATACAGCGGTCTGACCTTTAGTTATAGCAAAAAGCTCATTGTCCAACAAAACTTTTTTGGTGGATGGCTCATATAAAGCCATAGTGCTTTTAGATCTGTGTCTAACTAAACACTCTACTTTGTTGTGCTTAAACCAATCCTCTTCTTTTAATAGATGTATATCTGTGATAGTGAATCGGTTTGAATAAAGTGCTTGTCTATTGGCTATTGTAATATTACCGCTTAATGCGTCAATATTTTTTACATAGTATGGTTCATTAGAAAACTTAATGCCTTTCCTTTGTCCTATTGTGTAGTTATGAAAGCCGTTGTGTTCTCCAACGATTTTACCGTTGTAAAGGATGTAGCCATTTTTTGTGTCGCTGATTAAGCTCCTATAATCATGCACAAAGCATAGATCGCTACTTTCTTTTAAATTAAAAGGTATACTTAGTTTTATATCTTTTTTTTCAAAGTCTTTAAGTGGGAAAACAATACGTTCTATAATAGACTTTGGCAAATATGCTAAAAAATAAGACTGATCTTTGCTGGAAAAATGTTTTTTTATAAAGCCATCTTGTGTATCTGCATAATGGCCTGTGGCTATAAAGTCTGCATTTTTTTTATCAGCTTCCTGAACTAAAACCTTAAACTTAACGAGTGGATTGCAAATGCTACAGGGATTTGGTGTAAGCCCATTTTTGTAATCACTAATAAAACGATCGATTACTGTTTCCTTAAAGTAATCCCTTATGTCTAAAGTATAAAAATCAATATCGTATTTTTTTAAAAGATTTATAACTTCTTTTGATAAATTACTCTGATCTGCCATTAAAAAATGAACGGCAGTAACTTTAAAACCTTCACTTGAAAGATAGACTGCACTAAATGTGCTATCTATACCTCCACTAACACCAACAAGTACGCTTTTCATAGGTGGCTAAAAAAAATTTTAAAAATTTCCACATTTGGAATCTCCCCTACAAAATAATATCATACAAGTTTTTATATTGCAAAAATTACTTTTTAAAGTAAGTTTATAATGTATATTTTTGTTAATAAGGCTTCAAAGAATAAAAAATGTCTAAAACAGGTTTGTTTATAGATTTTGTTTACAAAAAGAGATTTTCATACTATTAACTGTTTATTTTTAAGCAAATAAAGCAAATAAAATTTTTTTATTTTTTTCTTTACTTTGAGGCTGTTTTTTGCTAAAAAGGAAAAAGGAGAGGGGTAATGAGTTTCAGTATAATTTAGTGTTGTTAAAAATAGAGGGGGTATACAATGCAAGAGGGGGTATTTTATGCAAAGGCAAAGGAGTATTTTGAATCAGAAAGCTTTCCTTTACCAAAATCTGTATTTAGAGAATTTTACTCTCAACTAATTAAACTCTCGGGTTTTGGGTTGGGTGGCATATTTGTTTTATCTGGGAAAAAAGCTGGTTCTAAAACCGCAGTTTATCTAAAAAGCCTAATTGGTGAAAGCTTAACCAATGAAGATATGAAAATGTGTATAACTGCTGCTCTTCAAGCCTACAACCAAAAAGTAGTGGAATTTAATTTAGAATCAAATTTTGCATTGATTAAAATTGATAATTCTATTTTTGCTGAAGGTATAAAAAGTAAAAAGCCTGTTTGTTTAGCACTTGGGGGTAGCCTTGCGGGTATGATGGAAGCTTTTACAAATGCACATTGGGAACCAAAGGAAATTGAATGCAAAGCATGCGGTGGAGCGTATTGTGTATTTGAACTAAAAAGAAAAGATTAATTGATCGCTTTAAAGAGGGGGAAAGCGATGAATTTACACGCAGAAAAAATAAAAACTCAAAGAAAAAAGAAAGGTATGACTATAAAGGAGTTAGCAAGGAAGATAGGTTATACAGATGCATATGTTTCTCAAATCGAAACAGGTAAGGTTGTACCCTCATTAAAAGTACTAAAAAAAATTGTAGATGCATTAGATTTAAGTTTTAGAGAAATTATCCCTCCCCAAAATCATGACGAGAAAATTTTTTTCAAAAGCAATGAGCACTATGAGTTTAAACACTCTAATAATAGTGTATACGAAAAGTTACTATGCTTGGGTATATCTTCTAAAAAAATGCAGCCTACATACAAAATTTTAAAGCCTCATGCTATAATTGAAAATATTTGCTTAAAAAAGTGTGAAAAATTTGGTTTCATAGTTAAAGGCACAATTCAGTTAAATACTGGTAATAAAAATGTTATACTGGGTGATAGAGATAGCTTTTACCTTTCTTCTTTAGATGATTGTATTGTGAAAAATATAGGAGAAAATAATGCTGAAATACTCTGTGTTGATACACCACCTAATATCTAGGATTTGATGATGGATAGTGTAATTTTAAAAAAAGAAACATCTATAGGTAGTATAGTTTTAAATAAGCCGAAGCAATTTAACGCTTTTGATATTGATTTAGCGAGTGATTTAAACGATGCATTAAAAGAGCTTGATAGAGAAGATTCTATTAAGGTTATTGTAATAAAAGGTAGTAAAAAATACTTTAGTATAGGTATTTCTCTTGAGGAACTTCAAAGTAAAAATGCTCAGCAGACAAAAGAGTTTGTCCGTATTATGAATGAATTTTACCATACAATCCATCATTTAAAAAAACCAACAATTGCAAGCGTAAATGGTTATGCTGTGGCAAATGGCGCAGGACTCTTATTTGCGTGTGATTTAGCTGTGTGTTCAAAATCAGCTAAAATTGGCATAACAGCGATTAATGTAGGACTTTGCGGGATAGGTGCTAGCTTGCCTTTAAGGTACTCTTTGAGCAGAAAAATTATAATGGAAATGCTATTGACAGGAAAAGTTTTAAATGCGTACCAAGCAAAAAGAATGTTTATGGTTAATAAAATTGTCGATGGGAAGCTTCTTGAAGAAGAGACTTATAAGCTAGCTTACAATATTGCTCAAAAAAACCAAACAGCCATTGAAATGACTAAAATTGGTATGGAAAACCTTATGGATATGGAGTTTGATAAGGCAGTTGATTACTCTAGTGATTTGTTTAGCTACCTTGCTAATACTGATGAGGCAAGATCTACTTTAATAGAAAAAATAAGCAAAAAAAGAGGGGGTAAAAGTGAGTAAGGTTAGAGACAAACCGGTCTAATAGTTAGTTTTTGTTCGTAAATCAATTAAAATAAAAGCCAAAAGGAGGGGGTAATGGCTGAAAGAGCAATTAGAGAATTTGATGCTAAGAGAATCTTGTCTAAAAATTGGCAAACTTACTTTGGAAAAAGCTTTATCTATGATTTTAAATCTATTCTTGTAACACAAGATACAGATTTTGATAAATTAGCTTTAGAGCACTCCTGGTTAAAGAAAACACCGCTTGTTGTTAAACCTGATATGCTTTTTGGAAATCGTGGTAAATTAGGTCTTGTTTTTTTTAAAAAAGAAGC
>JBFWJP010000087.1:0-6189 GCA_050253135.1 Desulfurella sp.
TTATATTTGAGTAGCGATTTTTTTTACTCAACGCTAAAAATTATAATAACTTCTGTGTGTTTTTATATTTTTGGTATGGCTTTAGCAATCGTTTTTAATTATATTGCAAGCTCTAATGAGAACAATCAAAATAATAACATTTAGTACTCTATGAATTCAAATAAACCGTACTGTAGCGAAGAGCAAATTAAATATTTTTACCCTATTGTAAAAAGAATGGTTAGAAAAATAGTTGTAAAGATGCCAGAATCTTATGATGAAGAGGATTTTATCCAAATTGGTATGATGGGGCTTTTAAAAGCTATCGATAATATCGACATAACAAAAGACGAAAATGCCTTTTACAAGTATGCACTATTAAAAGTAAAGGGGGCTATTTTAGATAAGCTGCGCAGTGTGGATTTAGTGTCTAGATACACAAGAGACAAATTAAAAAGTATCTCCAAAGCACACAAAGAATTTTTAAAAGAAAATATATTTGATGCATCAGAAAAAAGCATTGCTACAAAAGCTGGTATATCGATAAAAGAATACCATAAGGCAATGCTTGAGCTATCTAATATAGATATCGTCAGTTTGGATAATATAATAGAAGATGAAATCAGTTTGCAAGAATCAATAGAAGACAAGAATATTAAACCGGCAATCGAAGTTATCGAAGAAAATGAGCGTTTAGAGATATTAAAAAAAGCTTTAAGTAAACTCTCAAAAATCGAACTTGATGTTTTATCTATGTACTATAACGAAGACTTTAGCGTTAAAGAAATTGCCAAAATAATAAAAAAAACTCAAAGTCGAGTATCTCAGATTAAAATAAATGCCATAATAAAATTAAAACATCTCGTTGAGCAAGAATATCTAAATCATAAAATTAATTAAAAATTTGACTAAATTTAAATTTTTACTAAAATGTATTAAAAATTAAGGAGGGGTGTTTATGCCAAACCAAATAGAAGAAAACTACCTTAAAGAAAACTTAAAAAGAGACCTAAAAAACCGCCACATCCAATTAATCGCTTTAGGATCAGCAATTGGCGTAGGTTTGTTTTTGGGCTCTGCAACTGGTATCAAATTTACCGGCCCATCTCTAATTTTATCTTATATACTGGTGGGTTTAATTGTTTTTATTGTTTTGAGGGCACTTGGTGAGATTGCTGTAGTTTATCCTGTCTCTGGAAGCTTTAGCGCATGGGCAGATCATATAATGGGTCCATTGGCTGGCTATATTACAGGGTGGACTTACTGGTTTATGTGGACAGTTACAGTCATGGCAGAAATTACCGCTGTAGGTATATATGTTACCTATTGGTTTCCAAGCGTGCCTCAGTGGATACCTGCACTTATATCTGTAATTTTAATCACTCTATTAAACCTTATTGCAGTAAAAGTTTATGGGGAAACTGAATTTTGGTTTTCAATTATAAAAATAGTAACAATTTTATTTTTTATAGTAGTAGGAGCCTTTATAATATTTTTCGGCATTGGCAATCACGGAATCCCAACTGGGTTTAGCAATTTGTACAAATATGGTGGTTTTTTCCCAAATGGCTTAAAAGGTTTTTTGTTTTCTTTGATAATTGTAGTTTATGCATATTTAGGTATTGAGATTGTAGCGGTCACTGCTGGAGAAGCACATAACCCAGACACTACACTACCATCTGCAATTGATAAAGTAATCTATAGAATAATTTTGTTCTACGCTTTACCAATGATTGTAATACTATCAATATATCCGTGGTTTAAAATTGGCACATTTGGAAGCCCATTTGTTGAAAGCTTTTCAAAACTAGGTATAGCTGCAGCTGCAAGCATAATAAATTTTGTTGTTATTACAGCTGCACTTTCTAGCACAAACGGCGGTTTGTTTTCAACAGGCAGAATGCTCTATTCCCTTTCACTTCAAAAAAATGCTCCATCGGCTTTTTCGAAATTAAGCAACAATAAAGTACCATATATAGGAATTATTTTTTCTTCAATCGTAATGCTTATCGGTGTAATATTAAACTACTTTATACCAAAACAAGTATTTACAATTATAACAAGTGTTGCTACAACAGGCGCTTTGTATGTATGGTTACTTATACTTATTATGCATATGAAATTTAGAAAATCTTTGAAAGAAAGTGGCCTACCAAAGTATCATTTGCCTTTTTACCCAATTTTAAATATTTTAGGTATTGTCTTTTTAGTTTTAGTAATCATAGTAATGGCATTTATGCCAGATGGCAGGATTGCTTTGTATGTAGCAATACCATGGTTTGGGTTACTAATTGCAGCTTACTACATTTTTGGCCTTAATAAGAAAATTAAGACTAATATTTAAATAGCTTGACATTGCTAAAATAAAAATATAGACTAAACAATTGATTAATAGCGCTAGGGAGGTTCTTTCATGCACCTTAAAAAAACCCTGCTTTCTATATCAGTTTTGGCTTTATTTGCAAACACTTCTTATGCTTTATCTTTAAGCGAAGTGCAGTCTTTAAGTGCAAACAACAACTACCAGATAAAGCAGTACGAATCACTCTATGAGTCTTCAAAAGAATCAAAGCAAAGTGCTTTTAAAAGCTTTTTACCAAATCTATCTACAAGTTACTCATATACGAGGCTTGATCAGCCACCATACCAGATAGTAAATGGTAATAAGATGATTATGGGTTCTGTTAATAACTACCAGTGGAATGTAACCATTACACAACCACTGTTTACAGGCTTTTATTTGTTAAACAAATACAAGTATGCAAAGTACGATGAATCATTCTCTCAAGCAAACTTAGAAGTAATAAGAAACCAAATTATAACAAATGCAAAAAATGCTTACTTCAATGTCTTATACAATCAAAAGATATTAGAAACCAGACAGCTTGCTGTTGCTCAGTATGAATCTCACCTAAAAGATGCAGAAGGCTTCTACAAGCAAGGTTTTATACCAAAAGTAGACTTGCTAAAATCACAAGTAGCTTACTCAAATGCAAAGCAAGAACTAAAGCAAGCCTATGCTAACCTAACAAATGCCATAGCTCAGCTTAACCAACTGCTCAATGAACCCATTGACAAAACACATACACTTGATCAGGTAGCAGATGTTGTTAATTTAAAAACACCACTTGATGCGCTTTATGCCCAAGTAGACAACCGCCCAGATATTAAAGCACTATCATTTGCAATTAGCAAAGCCAAAGCTCAAGTAGGTATGGTAGAGTCTAGCTATTATCCTCAGGTGCAATTAAAGGCAAACTACAACCGCAATGGTCAAAACCTAGATATGAGCAACAACCCATACTCAGATAACTCTATATACAGCCTAAACATAGTTGCAAACTGGGATATATTTGACTGGGGCAAAACAAAAAACGATGTACAGGCTGCAAAACTACAGCAGATTGCTTTAGAAAACGAACTATCTAACCTAAAGACACAGTCCAAAACTCAAATACTAAATGCATACGATCAAGCAGAAGTAGCATACCACAATATATCAGTAGCCAAAACTGCCCTAAGACAAGCAAATGAAAACTACAAACTAACCAATGAGCGCTATCTAAATCAGCTTGCAACATCTACAGATATACTTGATGCAAGAACGCTGCTTACTCAATCAGAATCCAACTACTATGGTGCTATATACGGCTACTGCATAGCACTGGAAAACCTTGCAAACGCTGTTGGAAAGCCAGATGAGTTTGATTATCTGATTAGGTTTAAATAGTTTTGTATAGCCTTTTGTATTTTATAGTTTCTCCTATGAAAGTTGTAAGTCCAATACCTATTACTATAGCAATAACCAAAAAGAAGCCTACATTTAAATCATGTAAGTTATGAACTTTTATGGGTGTTACAATATTAAACGATAACAGCTTTGGATAGCTCAAACCTAAAATTCCAGATAAAGCAAATAATACACCACCCCATATAAGCGTTCTTGCGGCTGTAAGTTTTGCTATATGTTGACTTACGCTTTGTGGTAAACTTAATCTCTTTCCTAAAATACCAAAAAAAGCGCCTGCTAAAATTTGAACAGTAGTAGTGCCAAGCCCAAACATAAACCCAGGCAACCATGCAATATAAGCGTTTGGCATAGAAGGAGCCAATATTGTATATAAAATTAGAGCAAAAGCACCAAAGCCCCAGCCTGCGATAAAACCATGAATTATAGCCATTTTATATGTAGTTTTTTTGTGTTTTTCGTCTATGTAATTGCCAGATAATGCCTCTTGATGATGTATCTTATCGATTTTGTCAAAATGTATATGAAAAACATTATTAAATCTAAAAACATATATACCGCCAAATACCATTGCAGTACCTACAATAATATACACTATATAGTCAATATAAGGCTTTGACATAAAACTAATTAAAGAAAAGTAAGCAAGTTCGCTTGCTATTGCCCTTTGAACACTAAATGCTAAAGAAAATGCAAGACCAATAAAAAAACCTTTTTTAGCTGAGTAGCTACCAATTGAATAGCTAAATGTAATAGGCCACGTATGCTCATCTGGTGTTATGCCATGCACAATGCCTAACAAATAAGCTAAAATTATTGTCATAAATACACTTGACTGAGCATGTACATTGAATAAATCCATAAGCACCCCCTTACAAATTGCAAAGACAAATATAATGCTAACTTATAAAATTGTCAAACTTATAAAAAATTCGATAATTAACGTGAGATTTTATACACAAAAGTGATATTTGAACTTTCGTTTTGATTATTAAAAGCATGGACTTTTACTGTATAAAAATAAGTCGCGGGGGCATTATTTTTTTGCGGTAAAATCACCTGTGTTAAAACTATAGTAGCATATACTGTATAAGAGCCAAGCTGTATTGTAATGTCTGGATTTGAATCTGAACAATTCCAATTATTCCATGCAATAGTAGGTTTTTCTAACTTTACTGTCATACAGGTAGGGTTAGCTATTGAATAGTCATTTGACGGCAAATCAGGCGTTGGCGAATCAAATTTAAGCATTGATATAACAATACTGCTTGCGCCTTTTGCTGCATCAGATGCACTTTTATACTGTGAGTTCATACCAGAAATTTTAGTGCTACCTAAAACTAACCACAGCATTAAGCCCACCAAGATTAAAGCAAGCGTACTGATAAATATTACAATAATTAATGCTATCCCATCTTGATTTTTTTTCATTGGTTTTGTCCTATATTCATAGGTTTTATTGTCATTTCAATAGACTTCCACTCATAATGCGAGTCAGTACTATTTGGTTTGAAACTAAAAAGTGTTCCTACATCTGAATCTCCAATATTTATGTTTTTAGTAGTTATTTGGCTATTTGAATATTTGCTGGCTTGTTTCAATATGAAAACTTTTATTAGCTGTGTTTGCGAATTAATGGCGTTTGGATCTAAATTACTGGTATTTGAGTACCAAGTGTTATTGATATTTGTTTCTACAAAAAAGGCTCTAACACAGTCCAAAATAGGAACTGCAATATTTGCCCCATTATTCTGGCTTACCACAGAACGATACAGCTCGTAAGTATCTGGGTCACAGTAACTTGGCAAACCGTTTTGGCTTAAAAAATAATCCACCCTATTAAAAGGCATGCGTGGCGCTTGAGTAGGGTTTAAACCATATATTAAGTAAATTTGTGACTGATTGAGATTTAATGTATTAATCGAATTATACAGATTAGAAAAATTGAAATAAAAACCGCCATTTGGGTTTTTCAGCAGTGTTTTATTTGAATCCATAACAATGCAATAATCATTACTGTTTGGTGAAAAATTGCTTGCAGAACTACCTATATTGTAATCTATATCCCAATTATTACTATTTGTACTATTTGAATTGTAATACGCAACTGCAAACTTTTGCGAAGCACTGTTTATATCTGCAATAGCGGATCTTATAACTAAATAAGAAGATTGTGGTGATGTTTGAGAATTTTGGCCTATATTATAGGCACTAGCAGGCAGAGTATTATAGTTATAATTACCTGCTGTAGAGTTAGTGCTTTCTGTAAAGCTAACTGTAGAGGGACCTAGCGGAAGACCATAACCTGCCATTGAAATATCGTACTGTAGTAGGGATGTTCCAGATAGTGTTGAGATTTGAGAGCTGCTTATACTAGATTGAAATAAAGAGCCTTTCATAATTTTGAGGTATGTAAAGTATCCAATAGACAAAGCAATCATTGTAATAAAAAGCGCAACTAA
>JBFWJP010000088.1:0-4848 GCA_050253135.1 Desulfurella sp.
TGTGATTTTTAGTGCCTTGTTTGGTGTTTTTACTTTTTTGGTAAGAGATTTTTTAAATGCTAAGCTAAAAAGTTTGGCGAGAAAGAAATTTTTTATTTTTTCAGCTTTTTTATATTTTTTAAGCTTCATAATGTTTTATTTCTCAAACACAATAAATATTTGGTTTTTAGTTTCAATTGCGGGATTTTCTTTAGGTGCTTTAATGCCAAACATAATAACAGCAGCGGGATTATGCGAAGATAAAGCCAAAAGAGAGCGCATTCTTGCGATATACACAATAACGCTTAGCACTTCGTTAATTATTGGTCCAATCATAGAATCATTTTTGCTAAAAATAGTTGATTTAAGAGAATCTTTTTTGGTTTTTTCTATTTTACCTTTTATTGCTTTTATATTTTCTTTTTTCATACAATTTCCAGATGAATCAAAAGATGTAAGCGAAAATGTTTCGGTAATAAAAAACCCATATTTCCTATCTGCAATACTTAGTATTTTGATTTACAACATACCTTTTGCAGCGCTGATTGCGTTTGGTGGTATTTACGCTAAAGACGTGTTTGGTCTTGATATTTCTACAATTAATCTGTATTTTAGCTTATTTTTTAGTGCCTCCTTTTTGGGTAGGTTGTATCTTGTTATAAAACCGCCAACAAAAATTTTTCACGATATGATAATTTCTGGCATACTTACTATTATAGGTATAATTCTTATGATTACTTCAAGCTCTGCTTTAGTTTTTGCAGTTTCTTTGTTTATATTGGGCTTTCCTCATGGTTTTACATTTGTTTTATCACTTATTAGCCTATCAAGAGGTTTTGATATAAAATTTAGAAATAAAGCAAACAGCTACTTTTTTTCAATTGTAAATATTATAGGTACACTTACTCCCCTAATTTTTGGCTATATATTGCACTTTATCAATGTTAAAATGCTTTTTTATCTTTTACTGCCTTTTGCTGTAGTGTTTTTAAGCTTACTTGTTATAAAGTTAAAATCCTCCAAATTAATTTAATCTTTTTCAGCTTTTTTATTAATAGCTGCTTGTGCGCACGCAAGTCTTGCGACTGGCACTCTATACGGTGAGCAGCTAACATAATCAAGGCCTATGGAATGAACAAACTCAATAGATTCTGGATCTCCTCCGTGTTCGCCACATATACCAAGCCTTAAATTTTTATTGGTTTTTTTGCCTTTTTCTACAGCGATTTTCATAAGAGCGCCAACACCATCTGAATCGATAGTTTTAAAAGGATCCTCTTTTAATATACCTTTTGCCAAATAATCAAATAAGAATTTGCCTGCATCATCTCGACTAAAGCCAAAAGTCATTTGTGTTAAGTCATTTGTGCCAAAGGAGAAAAAGTCAGCATCTTTAGCTATTTGATCTGCAACAACGCAAGCTCTTGGGATTTCTATCATCGTGCCTACTAAATATTTTAGTGGCACATTGTTTTGTTTTATTAAATCATCGGCTGTTTGTTTGATAATGTTTTTTAAATATTTTAACTCTTCATCAATGCCGACAAGTGGTATCATAATCTCTGGAAAGCACTCAATACCTTCTGCTTTTAACTCTAAAGCTGCCAAAATAATTGCTTTGGTTTGCATTACAGCAATTTCTGGGTATGTAATGGTAAGTCTGCAACCTCGGTGGCCAAGCATTGGGTTAAATTCATGAAGGCTTTTAACTGTATCTTTTAATTCGTCAGCGCTAATATTTAAATTTTTTGCAACTTCCTGTATGGCATCATCAGTTTGTGGTAAAAATTCGTGCAGTGGCGGGTCAATAAGCCTTATTGTTACTTCAAGTCCCCGCATAGTCTTAAAAAGAGCTTTGAAATCTTCTTTTTGCATAGGTAATAGTTTATCTAATGCTTTTTGTCTGCTTTGGACATCTTTTGCTACTATCATTTCTCTTACAATGTTTATTCTATCTGATGCAAAAAACATATGTTCTGTTCTGCAAAGACCAATACCTTTTGCGCCAAATTCAAGTGCTACTTTAGCATCCTGCGGTGTATCTGCGTTTGCTCTAACATAAAGCCTGCTTAACTCATCTGCCCACTGCAGTATTTGTGCCAAATCTTTATCTAGTCCAGTGGGTATGAGTGTTTTTATCTCACCTAAAAAAACTTCACCTGTTGATCCATCAATGCTTATTGTATCAAATTCTTTAACAACAGTACCATTTGCACTAAATTGGAGGTTATTGTAATCTATTACAATTTCTTCGCATCCTACTACAGCACTTTTGCCCATACCGCGTGCAACAACTGCTGCATGTGATGTCCTGCCACCTTGAGCGGTAAGTATTCCAGCAGAAGCAGCCATACCGGCTACATCTTCTGCGCTTGTTTCGTGCCTTACAAGGATGACCGGTTCTTTAGAGCCAATACTTTCTGCCTTTTGTGCACTAAAGACTACTTTACCGCAAGCTGCCCCAGGTGATGCCCCAAGGCCTTTTGCAATTAACTTAGCTTGTGCTTTTGCCTTTTCGTCAAAAAAAGGATGAAGTAGCTGATCAATTTGGTCTGTACTTACTCTTGATATAGCTTCTTGCTTTGTTATTAAGCCCTCTTCTACCATATCTTTTGCAACTTTAACAGCTGCTTTAGCGGTTCTTTTTGCAGAGCGTGTTTGGAGCATGTATAGTTTTTTGCGCTCAACTGTAAATTCTACATCCTGCATATCTTTATAGTGCGATTCTAATATGTCGAATATTTTTAATAATTCGTCATAGGCTTCTTGCGAAATTTGTTTTAAATACTCAAGAGGGTAGGGGTTTCTAATACCTGCAACAACATCTTCTCCTTGAGCATTAACTAAAAATTCACCAAATCGCCTTTTTTCTCCTGTAGAGGGGTCTCTTGTAAAAGCCACACCTGTGCCGCTATCATCTCCCATATTACCAAAAACCATACTGACTACACTAACAGCTGTACCAAGTAAATCACTATCTTTGATTTTATTAATGCGTCTGTAGTCTATCGCTCTTTTATTCATCCATGAATTAAATACTGCATCAATGGCTATCCAAAGCTGCCTGTATGGCTCTTGAGGAAATGATTTGTTTTGCGCATTGTATATTTTTTTATACTCATCAATAAGCCACTTTAATCCTTCAATGCTTATTTCATGATCAAACTTTATATTTTCTTTTTTCTTTATTTCTTTGATTTTATCTTCAAACAACTCTTTATCAATGCCAAGAGCCACATCGCCAAACATCTGAATGAATCTTCTATACGAGTCAAGCGCGAAGCGTTCGTTGTTGGTTGACTTTGCAAGTGCAACAACTGTTTCGTCGTTTAGACCCAAATTTAGTATTGTATCCATCATACCAGGCATTGAGATTTTTGCGCCAGATCGCACAGAAACAAGCAAAGGGTTTTGATTATCGCCAAATTTTTTACCCGTTTCTTTCTCTAATCGTTTTAAATTGTGCTCTACCTCTTCTTTTAGAGTAGGCGGGTAAGTTTTGTTGTTTTTGTAGTAATAATCGCACACTTCAGCACTAATTGTAAAACCATACGGTAAGGGAATTTTTGCAAGAGCCATCTCTGCTAAGCCTGCACCTTTGCCGCCAAGAATGTCTTTCATTGAACCATTGCCTTCTGCAAAGCCATTGCCAAAAAAATACACAAAACGCATATATACACCCCTTCAAAAAGTATGTTTAGCAAAAAACATAGATGATAAAGTGTTTAATGTCAAGTTTTTTAATGCTTGACAAAAAAAAATTATTGTAATATTATAAAAAAAGATTGCTCCTCTGTAGCTCAGTCGGTAGAGCAGCTGGCTGTTAACCAGCGGGTCGGGGGTTCGAGTCCCTCCGGGGGAGCCAAATTTTTTGTCATTCTTGAGTTAACCAAAAACGCTATTAAAGACATGATGGTTTATAAAAAAGATGTGTACTGTGTATCTCTATAAAATTGTAAAAAATGTCTTAGCATTTTTTCCAAGCTTACAAATCAAAAACCTTGCTTGACATAAAATAATTTGCAAATTTGACTTTGTAAAAAGCATGTGATAGAAGATTTCTATTATTTTGGGGTATATATATTAAGCTAAAGCATAAAGGCTTACTTGAGATGTTTTTTGCCACATTTATATGGGGTTCTATACCACTTTTTTCTATTTGGTGTGCTCTACCGTCTGTGGTTTTTGTCTTTTTTAGGGTGCTTTTTGCTTTTCCTTTTATGCTTTTTTACTCTATAAGACGTTTTGGATTTAAGGAGCTTTTAAAAGTTAAGCCGATATGGCCACTAATTTTATCTGGCATTGTTTTATCCCTAAACTGGATATTTTTCTTTTGGGCTATAAGTATTACAGATATCGCAACGGCTGTTGTGCTTTATTATTTTGGCCCTGTTTTTACAATTATTCTTGCTGTAATATTCTTAAAAGAACCTTTAAATAAGACCCTAATTCTCGCAATCATCATAGCTTTTATGGGTGCTTTTTTAACCTTTGCTCCATCGATAAAGCAAGGCAGTTCTGCATTTGGTGTTTTTATTGCTTTAGTTTCAGGTCTTTTGTACGGTCTTTTAGGATTTATTTCAAAAATAGCCACTTATAGCCACTCTTCAATGAAAATAACAATCTATCAGATATTTATCTCCATATTTTTCACACTTCCATTTGTTTTTTTCTTTGGTTTTAGTTTAAATTTAGATGTTATTTTGCTCCTTATTGTAACAGGTATCGTTCATACGGCTTTGGCTTTGTTTTTATGGTATGATTCACTAAATTACATAAAGGTTTCAACGAGCGCAGTATTTTCCTATTTAGACCCTTTTTTTGCCATAGCTTTGGGTTTTGTATTTTTGGGTCAAAAACCCACACTTA
>JBFWJP010000088.1:4948-6137 GCA_050253135.1 Desulfurella sp.
GCTTTGTTTTTATGGTATGATTCACTAAATTACATAAAGGTTTCAACGAGCGCAGTATTTTCCTATTTAGACCCTTTTTTTGCCATAGCTTTGGGTTTTGTATTTTTGGGTCAAAAACCCACACTTATGCAGATTGCAGGCCTCATACTAATTTCCATTTCTGGTATAATGGTTTCTTTAAAGGAAAGCGCCTAATAAGCTATACAGTTCTTGTATCCTTGCAATTCGTGTTCTTTCTTTATTCAAACGAACTTGCCTTTTCTTGTAATACAAAGTTAATCTATTGATACCAAGAGCAAAGTTAGTGAAAAATCCCTTGAAATGTATCTGTAAGTAAATGTTTTATTCCGTCCCTTACCCTTAATAATAACTTGACTTAATATTGTATTTAAGTTAGATTATTTGATAGGAGATTTTTCTGTTAGCTTAATATTAATAAGCATTATTATTTAGCGGTGTATTAGTTATGGTTAATCCAACTGGACTCTTTAATGCCTTAAATAACTCTAATATATTTGGTGTCTTTGTCTTTCAAGAAGAAGGTAAAATAGTATTTGCAAACAACCGCTTTGCAGAGATCTTAGGCTATAGTAGTGCAGATGAAATCTTAGGAAAAAGCATATTAGACTTTATACCAAAGGATTTAAGAAACCTAGAAGAAATTAAAAACATCATAAGAAGACGCACTCAAGGTGAAGTATTTGCTCTAGAGCTGAAAAACTATTTATTTTTATCCAAAACCAAAGCTTACATTCCCGTTTCTGTTTTTGGATACACTATAGACTATAATAACAAACCTTCTGGCTTTGTGCTTGTATTTGACAAAACCAAAGAGGTTTCATACCAAAAGCTCTTTTTTGCCCTAAGCCAGATAAACCAGCTTATTGTAAGAGCACAAAGCGAAGAAGACCTCTTAAGAGAGGTTTGCGATATATTAGTTGACAAAGTAGGCTACACTTCCTGCTCAGTTGGCTATATAGATGATACTTCAAAGCTCTTTATTAAAAAGCACACAAGGGCAAACACAAAAGAAAAAGAGGACTACCTAAAAAGTCTAACAATAGGAACTGATCCTTCTACACCCTATGGTTCTGGTTCTATCTCACAAGCATACCATACAAAAAAGATTGCTGTAATTGAAGATGTGTTAGAAAGAACGCATATGTCTTACTGGGAAGACTACTACAGT
>JBFWJP010000089.1:0-6102 GCA_050253135.1 Desulfurella sp.
CTTGCCTGATAACACAAATGTTATACTAATCGACACGGTGGGTTTTATAAGAAATCTACCCTTTGAACTTATTGAGGCTTTTAAGTCAACGCTTGAAGAAATAAAATTTGCCGATGTAATTCTAAATGTTGTAGACGTAAGTCAAAATGATTTTGAAGAAAAAATTAAAGTCACAGAAAAAATTTTATCAGAATTAGATTGTCTCAATAAACCTATTATTACTGTTTATAATAAGTCAGATTTACTTGATATAATACCAAAAAATACAGAAAACGAAATATACATATCCGCAAAAAACAAAACCAACCTGCAAGATTTGATAGAAGCTATTCAAATTACACTTAAAAAAGTTAGCTATTGACTATAGTATTTTCATGCGAATTTTAGCAAAGTATACATTGACTTGTTTATCTGCAAAATACATTAACACAACATCGGTTTCTGGTGTAGAATTGCCTAATTTTGCTCCATCTGAAACAATAAAATTATCACCTTCGTTCAAAGATGGCAAAATAGTTTTGCCTAAATCACGATTTTTCCAGCTTACATAACTTTTTTCACTTTCGTAAAAGTATTCTAGGTCATCAAACCCGCTTTGCTTTGCAAAACTATCTATAGCGGCTTTTTGTATTAACTTCTCACTTTCGTCATCTGCTACTATATATGCAACATTTCTTGGCATACAAACCTCCATTTACAATAGTTTAATAACATCAGTTTCTTCATTTATTAAGATTTCAGATACATTTGGTGATTTTTTGTATCGGTCAATCATTTTCTTTTTGGCTTCACTTTTATTTTCTGCTTTTATTATGTTTGTAGTAGCAACTTTTTTTTCATCTCTGTATATAAGCAAGGCCAAAACTTTGTATGTATGCACTTTTTTACTCCTTTTACACTTTTACATTTAATTATACTTATTTATAAAGCTTAAGTCAACAAAATTAACCTTACTATGCCATAAAAGTACGTCAAACTTATTTTAATAGTCTATAGCTTTTCTTTTGAAAAGTATATTCGTAAGTAATATGGCTTTTGTAATTTCCGCTTAATACGGCAACTGTATCCTCAATAAACACCCTTTCTTCGTCCGTTGGTATAACAAAAACTTTTACTTTAGAGTAGTCTTTGGTGATCGCCATCTCACCTGTACTTGAGTTTGCTTTTAAATTTTTTTCTTTATCTAAAACTATGCCTAAATTTTCTAACTTTCTCAATACCATGTACCTCAAAAGGGGCGAATTTTCTCCCACGCCAGCAGTAAAAACAATCGCATCTAAATAACCATTGAGGGCAAAAAAATAAGCACCTAGATACTTTCTAATTTCGTACGCTTCAATCTGCAAGGCGAGCATACAGCGCGGATCACCTTCTTCGGCTTTTTTAAATATTGACAAATGTTCGTGCTCAATATCACCAATTAAGTTTTCGTAGTCATATTCATCTATATTATTTATATCTACTTTAGCACTGTTTATAATATCTCTTCTGTCGTAGTATTTTCCTGTTATGCCCAACAAACCCGATTTCTTATTCAAAATATCCATCATTTGAGCTGGGCTTAGTTTTAACTTTTCCTGCATATACAAGGGTATTGCAGGGTCAATATCGCCACAGCGTGTGCCCATAACAGCACCTTGCAATGGTGTAAAACCCATAGATGTATCAATACTGGCACCAGATTTTATTGCGCTAAATGATACACCGTTTCCAATATGCAGTGTTATTAAGTTGGTGTCCTTTATATGCTTATCAAGCATCACAGCAGCCCTGCGTGATACATACAAATGACTCGAACCGTGAAAACCGTATCGCCTTATGCCGTATTTTTCATACCAATCAAATGGCAGTGCATAAATATAAGCATAATCTGGTATTGTAGAGTGAAATGCAGTATCAAAAATCGCCACTTGGGGCACATTAGGCAATAACTCTTTTGTTGCTAAAATACCCGCTAGGTTTGGTGGGTTATGAAGGGGCGCCAAACTTGAAAGTTTTTGAATGGTTGAGATAACCTTGTCGTCTATAAGCGTGCTTTTTTTAAATTTCTCACCACCGTGCACTACCCTATGGCCAATTGCATATATCTCGTTTAAATCCTTTAAGCAACCGTTTTCGCCTACAAGCAAATTAAATACTTCATTAATTGCTTTTGTATGGTCTTTTAATTCTTTTTGGTAAACAATGGGTTTTTGATCTAATACGTTGTAGTGTACTTGGGAACTCATTGTGCCAACTCTCTCAATTAATCCTTTTGCAAGATTCTTTTGCATTATCCAATCAAACAAATCAAATTTAACAGAAGAACTTCCGCAATTTAATACTAAAATCTTCATTAGACCATCCTATTACTGAAATGCTGATATAGCAGTTAAATAAACAACATCCATATACTTACACCCGCGCGATAAATCGTGCATAGGTCTTTTTAAGCCTTGCATAATAGGACCTATAGCTTGAGCTTTTGCAAGACGCTCTACCAGTTTATAAGCGATATTGCCTGCATTTAGATCAGGAAATATAAGCACATTAGCATTGCCTTTTATGGGGCTATTTGGCGCTTTTCTTTCACACACACTTTCTACCAATGCTGCATCGGCTTGAAGCTCGCCATCTATGAGTATATCTGGGCGTTTTTGTTTAACAATATCCACTGCTTCAATAACCTTATTAAGCATTTTGTGTTTTGCGCTACCTTTTGTGGAAAAAGAAAGCATTGCTACCTTTGGCTCTTTGCCTATCAAATTCTTAAAATTATCAGCTGTTGCAATTGCAATATCTGCAAGCTCTACACTATTTGGATCTGGGTTTACACCGCAATCAGCAAAAAACAAAACGCCGTTTTCTCCAAACTCAAGCGTTGACAACTCCATCAAAAAAAAGCTAGAGAGCAAATTAATATTCTCTTTTAAACCAATAATATACAAAGCGGCTTTTATAACATCCGCAGTATCGTTTACTGCGCCACCAATACACATATCTGCTAAATCTTTCTTAACTAGCAGAGCTCCAATATAGAGTGGATTTTTTGACAAATTTTGCGCCTCTTTTTTATCTACTCGTTTCTTAGTAGAATTAATAATATCAAATAGTTCATCACTGTAATCAAAATCCGATAATTGCACCACTTGAATATTATCAAGTGCTATATTTAAACTAGCCGCTTTATTTTCTATTATATCTTTTCGGCCAATTAAAATAGGTTTTGCAATACCTTGCCTAACACAATAAGCTGCTGCTTGAATAAGCCTTTCGTCTTCACCTTCGGGGTAAACTACTCTTTTTGGCTTTGTCTTAGACTTTTGTAAAAAATCATCCAAAATCATCATCCCTCCTATAAAAATATATAACTTAAGTTTGTAAGTTAACACAATATGTGTTTTTTTGTCAAATTTTTTCTTAAAATTTATAATATTAATTAATTATATATGTAATGTAATTTCAACAATAATGCAATGTATTAAAATAATTAATATGGCTAATATATTGACTTTGAAAGTATATATATTTATTATGCTATAATTAAATAATCAAGGAGGTGTGTAGATGAAAAAGTTTCGTTTGATGCTTGTAACATTTTTGTGGTTTTTTGGTGGTTTTTCTCTTGCATTTGCAAAAATTGGTATAGTAACACCGCATGAGCTTGCTTTGATGATGAAAAGCGATAAAAACTTAGTCATTATCGATGCAAGAAGCCATGGAGCATACATAAGCTCACACATACCAAATGCTATTAACATCTCGCCAACTGGCAGTTTGTTTAGTGGGTATGGGCCAAATCCTTTCGCGGTTGTGGATTCAAACCCAAAATTACAAAAAGTATTATCTGAAAAAGGCATAAAAAATGATTCTGAATGCGTGGTGTATACGGGCTCATCCACTGCTTTTGGTGTCAAAGGCGGCAATCCTGCTTTTGCCCTAACAAGCGCAACGCGTATTATGGCAGTTTTATATTATGCAGGAGTAGAAAACGTTTATTACTTAAATGGCGGATTTGATAAATGGGTTGATGAAAAATTGCCCGTTCAAAATGGTGACTTTGCACTAAAAAGCAGTCATTTTGTAATAAAAAGAAACGACCCGTTTGTGTTTGTTAATGAAGACTTTGTTAGATGGGCTGTTAATAATGAAAACCAAGTACAGTTTGTAGACGCAAGGATGTACAAAGAATACACAGGTCAAGTTAGCGATGAAAATTTCGGTGTAGCTAAACTTGGCCACATAAAAGGCGCAAAAGATGTATTTGTAGGCGAGTATATGCAAAAAGTGGGTAATTACTACGTTTTAAAGCCAAAAGACCAAATTGAAGCACTTCTTGAAAAAAGTGGTATAGATCCAAACAAACCAATGATTTCTTACTGCCATATAGGCTACTGGGGTAGTGGTTTGTGGTTTATAGCGAATGCAATTTTAGACAATAAACTGGTATGGGATTACAACGGCTCTTTGGTAAAAGCATCTAGAGATAAAGATATTCCTTTTGTTACAGGAACAAATCCATAAAATCTTAAATTTTCCTTTTAAAAAGAGGGTTAAAAGCCCTCTTTCACATTTTTTCTTTTTAATGGATTTTTACTTTTTTTTACATATAATAGAATAGAAAACTTAGTAGTAAAGGGGGTTTTATGCGCTTTAGCGTTGATGCAAATCTAATAAAAAAAATAATCCCAAATGTATCTGGGGGTTTATCAAAAGACAAAAACTCAATATTAAGCAACTACCATGTAAGTATAGCCGATAATGTGTTGTCTGTTACTTCATCAAACGAGATAGTCCAAGTCAACATTAATGCTCCTATAGAAAGTGAGGGTGAATGTGAGTTTTTGGCAAGACCAGACTTGTTTGATAGACTAAAGGCGCTAAATGGCGAGATAGTTTTTGAATTAGAAGACAATTTACTAACAATAAAAAATGGATCTTATAAAACAACAGCAAAAATTTTTCAAAGCGAAGACTATCCTTTAGAATCAATAGATGACTATAAAATTGTTGGGTCTTTTGAATCAGATGATATATTGGAGCTCTTAAAAACACACATTGCAAGTAGCAAAGAAGACGAGCAGACACGCGAATTCAGTGGTATTTTAATAGAAATTGACCAAAACAAAGTAAACTTTGTTGCCACAAATCGCTCAAGACTCTTTTGGGTTAGTAAAAAAGTAGACAATGACATAAACTTTTACTGCATAGTTGAAAAAGAAGGCGTACTGCAGCTTAGTCGTATACTAAAATCTAACGGTAAGGTAAGTGTTCTATATAAAAGCGAAGGCGATAATATATCAAAAATAGCTTTCCAAACAGCCAATACAACAGTTATCTCAAAAGTGATAAACGGTCAGTTTCCTCAATATCAAGCAGTGTTGTTAGAAGATGCTCAAAATGTTTCCTGCATTGTATTTGAGAAAGAATTATTAAAAAACTCTCTACAAAAAGTACTCGCGCTTTCTAGTGACGAGCTCTCAGTTGTAGAGTTTAACATTCAAGACAATATCGTTGAATTAAATGTTACAAACAAAGAAGGTGAACTTGCTAGCGATATAGTAGGGTTTT
This sequence comes from Desulfurella sp., assembly GCA_050253135.1. Taxonomy (GTDB): domain Bacteria; phylum Campylobacterota_A; class Desulfurellia; order Desulfurellales; family Desulfurellaceae; genus Desulfurella. The sequence goes on from JBFWJP010000089.1 coordinate 5,551, forward strand.
CAACCGATAAAGATAAAACCCACACGCCAATTGTCTTAAATATTAATGGTCGCTACACTGTGGATTTTTTAAACAATATACAAGCAAATATAGTTTACTTTTATTATAAAGAGCCTATAAAACCACTTGAGTTAAAAGCAACAAATGATAACCAAATAAGCTATGTATATGTCATGACACCTATTAGGTAGTTTCAAGCTTATTTAGCCAAAAGTTGAAATCTCTACCAGGCACAAATATATCAAGGCCTATTGAAGGTTCATCCAATATATTCGTAATACTATGCACTTCGTTTGGCTCTATAAATATGCAATCGTTTTCTGAAAGCACAACCTCACTGTCTTTATTTTTTACAGACATTTTACCTTTTAATACAACCAAAACCTGTGCATTATCATGTGAGTGCTCCACTGAAGCATGGTAAGGCGGCTTTACAAAATACTCTATTGATATAGCATCCTGATTACAAAGATTTGTACGCTTCCAACCCTTTTGTGGCTCATAGCTTTGTGCCGATTTGAAAAAAATGGGCTTCATTAATAACCTCCTTTT
>JBFWJP010000090.1:0-6026 GCA_050253135.1 Desulfurella sp.
GAAAAATTGTTTGAAGACATTATACTTGAAAATTTTTAACTGTTGAGCGCCACAAAGATTGCGCACATATCATGTTTTGAATAATAAGATAAGCCTTTTTTATACGTTTCATTTACTATAGAAAGTGCTGGGCAAAAAGCTTTTTTATCTTCTGCTAATTTTACAGCAAACCCCAAATCCTTTTGCATATGTTCATACGGAAAATGAACATTATAATCGTTGTTTAAAATATTTTTACCTTTTAAATCAAACATTGAGTTAGCAAAAGCTCCCGAGTTTAGCAAATCCAAAACAACATTTAAATCTAAATTGAGTTTTTTTGCTAACTGCAAACCTTCTGCTAAAGCTTGCATTGTTATACCCATTACCTGGTTATTTACGATTTTTAAATAAGAAGCATTAGGCGCAGTATCTAAATAAAAGACTCGCTTTGAGAGTTTTTCAAAATAAGGGTTAACAGACTCATAAGCTTCTTTGTCGCCTGCACAAAGTATTATCAATGTGGCGTTTTGAGCAGGAATTTTGCTGCCAACAACTGGAGCTTCTAAAAATAACGCATTTTTTTTGTGTACCTCGTTGCATAGATTTTGGGAATAATAAGGAGAAACAGTGCTGAAATTAACCACTATCTTATTGCTATATAATCCCTCAAGCAAACCGTTGTTTGAGCTAACAACACTTTCGCACGCTTCGTCGTTTGAAAGCATCAAAAAAATTATATCGCTATTTTGAGCTAGAGATTTTGGGTTATCGAAAAACTCGAAATCGTCCGAGATTAAATCTTTTATTTTTTCTTTACTGCGGTTGTATATATTGAGCCTAAAGCCACTTTTTAGAAGATTGTTTGCCATTGCGCTGCCCATAATTCCAAGACCAATAAAACCAAGCTTCATCTTATACCTCCTTTTTTATATCTTGATCTATTTTTTGTGCTTCTTCTATTAAGAGTACAGGTATATCATTTTTAATTGGGTATTTTAAGTGGCAATTTTGGCAAATTAAAAACTCTCCTTCTAATTTTAAATCACCTTTACATTGCGGACACACAATAAAATCCAGTATTTTTTTATCAAGCATAAGCTTCCTCCAAAAATTTTTTTAACTTTTCTTTAAGCTCTAGCGTGTCTTCAAATTCTTCTTCTCTTATCAACGCCCATTTTAATTTTATTTCCTTAAAGATATTGTTAAATAGCTCTAAGTTTGTCTCCTTCAAAGCTTTTTTTTCCAAAATTATAGCAAATTTTGGTTTAATCTTAACATTGTCAACAATTAAAAAATCTACGAATTTATTTTGTATCATAAAAAAAGCATTTCGATTCTTCCTGTCGACATGTATAAATTCCGATAATCTCATTTTGGGCAAGACTTCTAAATTAAAATCTTTTGAATACATCAATAACGTTTCGTAAACTATACGCTCATTTTTTGATAATAGATAATCCTTCAGTGTGTATTTTTTGGTAGGTGGAGTTTTTATTTTTTTGAATTTTCTAATCATCCAAAGTACAAAAACTATAACGAACCCTAATAGTAACACAGAAATGTAGTACCATGGCTTCATAAGCATTTCCTTAGTGTTTGGATTTCTTTAGAGCGCGTTGCATTGGTGCCTGGGGTCTCAAGTATGAAAGATGCGTTTTGTATTTTTGGCAAGCGAAGGAATTTTTTTATGTTTTCAAACCCTATTAAACCTTTTCCCAACTTTTCATGTCTATCTAGTTTTGATCCAAATGCTGTTTTTGAATCATTTAAATGCCATAGTTTGATATTATCGATATTTAGTATTTTATCAATTATCTCCACATCTAAAATATAACCGGTTACAAATAAATGACAAGTGTCTATACAGTAAAACACATTTTCACTAATTTCCTCTTTTAAAATTTTTAGATCTTCTAAACTGCTTCCTATGCGCGTTGTATTTTCTAGCATAAGTGTAATGCTTGGGTATTGATTTAAAACCTGCTTTATAGTGTTTGCAGCGTTTTTTAAACAATCTAAACTTTTGCAGGAACCAGGATGTAAAACTAAATTGTAAACACCCAACATAGAAGCATTTTCAAATTCACACTCTAGCTCATTGTACGTTTTTTGCGTTGGGTTTGCTGGGTTTATCAGATATGAGCAGTGAATAAAAGCATTTTGTGGGTTTATATTTTGAGTTTGCATATTTTTTTTAAAAGCAGTAGCTGTATTTTCATCTATCAATTTCTGGCTCCACCTGCGGGGACTTTTTGTAAAAAATTGAAAGCAATCAAGCTCGTATTTTTTGCACAAAATAGGCAATTCGTCAATTGTATGTTCTATGGATAAATGTATTCCAATTTTCACAGCTTTCTATATTTTGCACTATTGAAGGTTTTAGGTTCAAAAATCGATAGCGCATTAAAAAATTCTACTTGAAAACTGCCAAGCATCTGTGCTTTTGAAGCGGCTATTTCTCCACATATGCCTACCATCAAACAAGCAGCAAGAGTTGATTTTAAATAATCATTGCAGACGCTTGCAGTTGCTCCCATAATTGAGCCTAGAGCGCATCCTGTTCCAGTAATTTTTGTTAGCGCTTCATGGCCATTTTCGCACAAATAAACATCGCTTCCATTTGATATTACATCCGTTTTGCCCGTTGTGCATTCAATGCAACTTAATTTCTTTGACAAATTTTTTGTTATATCTGCAATGTTTTCTACAGCTTCAAAAGACTCATCGCCTTTTGTTTGAACTTTTATGCCGGATATATTTGCTATCTCAGATGCATTTGCCTTTAGAATATCTACTTTTGCTTCAGAAAGAATTTTATTTGCTATTTCATTTCTATATGAAGTTGCGCCAACACCAACAGGATCGAAGATAACTGGAATACTAATTTTGTTTGCAGTTTTTGCAGCGATAATCATTGTTTCAATAGTTTCTTGTGTAGGTGTGCCCATATTGATAAGCAATGCTGAACTAATTTGCACTAAATCACTAGCTTCTTGTTTTGCAAAAGACATTATTGGGCTTGCCCCTATTGATAGCAACGCATTGGCGCTTATGTTTGTAACAACAAGGTTTGTAATGTTATACACAAGTGGTCTTTTTTCTCTTATATCAGAGATAATTGTGGCAATATTTTCCATTTTTTCCTCCTTAAGTACCTTCAAGATACTAAAGACACCTTAAAAAGTCAACTGATTTAGTAATCTCTAATAATTGACAATTATTGAATAAATAAATATAATAGTTTAATGGATGTATTAAAAATCGTTTTAACCTTTTTTGTTGGTTTATTAACGGGTTTTTTAAATGTTATGGCTGGTGGTGGTTCTATGCTTACACTTCCCCTTTTAACATTTTTAGGATTAAGCATAGACGTAGCGAACGGTACAAACAGAGTATCTATCTTAATCCAGAATTTAGCCGCTACTTATAGTTTCAAAAAAAATAAAGTTCATATCTTGAAGCGCTCTTTCATTTTATCAATTCCAGCAACACTTGGCGCTATTTGTGGTACGCTTGTTGTAGTTCAGATAAACGAAAGTTTATTAAAAAAAATTGCTGCTGTGTTAATTTTATTAATGGGTGCTTTTATTGTCTTAAAAAAAGATGTCTGGAAAAAAAATCAAATTGCAACAAAGAAAAACAATATTTTATCCTATTTAACCTTTTTCTTTATTGGCTTTTATGGTGGTTTTCTGCAAGCTGGTGTAGGTTTTTTCTTTATTAGTGCTTTAATGTTTTTAGAGGGTTTTGATATAGTTAAGACAAATGCTGCAAAAGTTGCTATAATTGCGGTCTACACTATTGCTTCTTTAATCATTTTTGCCACTCATAACCAGGTAGATTGGAAAATAGGTTTTGTTTTAGCTATAGGCAGCGCAATTGGTTCAAGTTTTGGCGCACGCTATATGGTATTAAATGAGATTGTGTGGGTAAAGTATTTACTTTTTGCTGCGATTTTGTTTGCTGCCCTAAAGATGTTTTTTTCTTAAGTCTCTATCTTAATTTCAATAATGTTGGGTTTTTTAGGCTCTTCTTTAACAACAGGTAAAGTAGTATTTTCTTTTGCACTCAATTCTTGAATTTGTTTGTAAAGTTCTTCTATGAGTTTTTCTAAATCCCTAATCTGGTTTTTGAGTCTCAAAATAATATCTACGCCAGCGAGATTAACACCCAAAGTCTTTGTCATTTCTTTTATAAATCTTATATCTTCTATATCTTCATCGGTAAAAAACCTTACATTTCCTTTAGTGCGTTTTGGTTTAATTATTCCACTTTTTTCGTATTCCCTTAAGGTTTGTGGGTGAATATCCACAATTTTGCAAAACATACTAATACTATAAACATCTTTTCTGAATCTCATATGTTTCTCCTTTTTACAATGCTTTGCTTAATACTTCTTCTTGCTCTTTTGTTAAGTTTTGTGGTATTTTTACAATTGCTTTGGCATACAATGAATCATTTTTTAAACCTTTGTTTGGGATTTTAAATATCGTACCCGTTTGAGTCCCTTTTGGTATTTTTATGGTTATACTACCTTTAGGTGTTTTAACATCGATACTGCCACCTAAGAGTGCAGTTTTAAGTGGTATATTAATATCTGTGTAGAGTTTACCATCTTTTACATAAAAGTTTGGATCTGGTTTAACATTTACTATTAAGTGTAAATCACCTCTTCCAGTGCGTGTTTTTTTGCCCTTGCCTTTTACCTTTAACTTTGTACCATCTACTGTGCCTTCTGGAATCTTAACTTTGATTTGCTCACCATCAATGTTTAAGGTTACAATTTCACCTTTCAATGCCTGATCAAAATCCAGTACTATATTATATGTAATATCGCTACCTTCATTTTCAAAATCATTAAAAAAAGAAGACCCTCTAAAATCAAAACCACTAGAACTTTTAGATTTTTTTCTAAATAAGTTAAAAATATCACTAATATCAAAGTCTGTATTAGAGTAGTTATAGTAATTTCGATAATTACCCTGTTCTTGACCGCTTGAATCAAAACCACTAAACCCAAATTGATCGTACTGTGCTTTTTTCTCTTTATCTGAAAGTATAGAATAAGCTTCGTTAATTTCTTTGAATTTTTTTTCTGCTTCTTTGTTATTTGGGTTTAAATCTGGATGGTATTTTCTAGCTAATTTTCTAAATGCTTTTTTTATTTCCTCATCTGTTGCATTTTTGTTTACGCCTAAGACCTCGTAAGGATCTCTCATTTTTACCTCCTTTTGCAGTTAATATAATATTTAATAAAAAAATGTCAAGTATAGATTTTTATACTTGACAATCTCTTATTAGGGATTATATTCTGAAGTGAAAAATTAAAGAATTGGAGGTGTGATATGTTCAAACCATTAGAGCCTTTTAAGGAGTTAACAACTCTGCAGGAAAGGATTAACAAAATGTTTGAAGATGTATTACCATCTTTTAGCCTTCAGGATTCAAAATGGTTACCAGCGGTTGATATCTATGAGACAGATGGGAACATTCAGATTGAAGTAGAAGTACCCGGAATGGACGAAAAGGATTTGAAGGTTAAAATCGAGGATAATACCTTGACGATTTCTGGTGATAGAAAATTCGAAAAGAAAGAGTCAAAAGACAATTATTACAGGATTGAACGCAACTACGGAAGCTTTACGAGAAGTTTCTTTTTGCCAGATAATGTTGATAAAGAGCAAATTAAAGCCAAGTATGAAAATGGTATATTAAAATTAGAATTACCTAAGAAACCAGAAGCAAAACCAAAAGAAATAGAAATTGCTGTGCAAAAACAAAGTTAAGAGGGGTTGCAAAGCCCCTCTTTATAAAAGAGGTATAAAAATATGGATATAAATAAATTAACGATAAAAGCACAAGAAGCGCTACAAAGCGCCAAAGTTATAGCAAATTCCTACAATAACCAATTTGTGAGCTCTTTGCACTTACTAAAAGCCATAATAAACGATAAAGATGGTATAACTTCTACAATTTTAAAAAAAATCGGTATCAATATTAATCAATTAAATGCGCAGATAGAAGAGGCGATTGAAAAAATCCCA
>JBFWJP010000091.1:0-5971 GCA_050253135.1 Desulfurella sp.
AATTTAAAAACAATAAAAACTTAACATACACATGATTTTATCATATAAAAAATTAATAAAAATTTTTATCTAATTTGTATTTATACTAAATATATTTTTTGCTTAATTAATTTAAAGAATTTATGTGTTTTAGGCCCTATTATTTATTAACTTGACAAAAGTATTTAAATGCTGTAAAAGAAATAGTGTATATTAAATTAACAAAAAAAGGGAGGTTTTTTTGAAAATTTCATATTTAGATGAAATACAAGAACAACCTGTAGAGTTTAATGGTAAAGTAGTTGACGGCGTAAGCATAAGATGGCTAATAAAAAAAGAAGATGGGGCGCCAAACTTTGCTCTGCGCTACTTCGAAATGCAGCCCAATACTGAAATTCCTTCACACTCTCACCCATGGGAACACGAGATTTTTATATTGGATGGCGAGTGTGAAATTACAGCGGGTAGCGTTTCTAAAAAAGTTTTTAAAAATGCTGCTGTTTTTATTGAACCAAATATAGAACATTCTTATAAAAACAACAGCAATAAAGTATTAAAGTTCTTATGCATCATACCACACACCTAAATCAGTCAAAGAGATTTTTTTTAATTGTTACTTGGATTAAAGTATTTTAAAAGCTGCTGTAGAAAATTTTGTTTTCTTTGTTTAGAAAAAAGCAATCAAAACCTTAAATCTCTGAATTGTAGTTAGTCTTATTCCTTTTACCTGTATTTGACTTTACTATACTACAAAGATATAATAGAAAAAAAGAAGGAGGATGAAATGAACTTAAAAAGCAAAATTGTAAGCTTTGGCTTAGCAGCTACACTATTAACAACCAGTTTAAACTTAACAAGCTGTCAAACGTTGCAACAACCCACACAACAAGGTTATCAAGGTGCTGGAGCTGGTGCTTTGCTTGGTGCTGTAGCAGGGGCTTTACTTAGCCCTGATAATAGGTGGAAAGGTGGAGCAATAGGTGCTGCACTTGGTGCCGTAGCAGGCTATACTTTAACTCAGATACAATCCCAATCAGCTCAGCAAGCAGCTCAATACAATCAACCCGTTCAGTATGAAACAACAACAAACGATGGTACACAGGGTGTAGTAAAAGCAGAGCCAATTGGCTACAACCCAGCAACAGGCTGCAAAAAGGTTAGAATTAAAACTTGGCAAAATGGTCAGCTAATTAGCAACATAGTAAAAGAAGTTTGCCCTGCTCAATAAAGAAATTTACCGACAAAGTGAATATTCCGCTTTGTCGGTAAAAAATAATATTAAGCTTCTTCGTAGACCTCAAAATCAACTTTTGCTGCGCCACATACGGGACATTCCCAGTCATCTGGTAAAGATTCAAATGGTGTGTTTGGTGGCACATCGGCATCTGGGTCTCCTTTTTCAGGATCATAAATGTAGCCACATACTTTACATTTGTATTTTTTCATAAACCCTCCTGATTACTTTCTAATAGTCGTTTAAAAGCAGAAAAGATTTTCTTATGCTTAAATTCATCTTTTAGCACTTCTTCGTATATTGCTTTAGTTTCAAGATCGTTTTCTTCTTCGCAAATCTTGATATGTTTTTGGTACATTTCAATGGCACCATCTTCTGATTTTTCATTTAAATCCATAATCTCAACTAAATCATTAGAAAAATGAACAATATCAGGCGTTATTGCTTCTTTTCCACCTAACGCAACAACCCTTTTAGAAAATTTTTCTGCATGCTTCATTTCTTCAACAGAAATACGCTCAAGCATTTCTCTTATTACCGGATGCTTATCTTTAGGTGTTCTGTAATGACCAGCCATATACTGCATAATAGCACCAATCTCAGCTTGTATGGCTTCATTTAAAATATCTATGATTTTTTGACTCATGGCATCTCCTTAACTTTTTGTCCTAACTGTTTACCAATCTCAAAAGCTTTTTGTAAATCTTCCTCAGTTGGTCTAAATCTTACTCTAAACGGCTCAAGAGGCATATTAAATTTAATATCCTTCATTCTTTGATTGATAAGTTTTGATGCCTCACCACTCCAACCGTATGAGCCAAATGCAAACCCCATTTTACCCCTAATTTTGATTGTAGCAAGACTTGATAAAAACTCCCAAATAGGCTCTACTGCATCACCATTTATTGTAGGAGAACCTACAGCAACAAGTGATGCTCTCTGTACAGTATCTAATAAGTATGGCTTTTCTTTTTCAATAACATCAACAATATCTTTTGTTATAACTTTTACACCTTCTTGCTGTATACCGCGCGCTATTTCCTGAGCTAATCTTTTTGTATAACCATACGCAGAAACATACAATACAGCGGCTAATTTTTCCTGCATAGGCTGCGACCAGGCTTTATAAAGCTCTAGGTAGTGTTTTGGGTTTGTTAGGATTGGTCCATGACTTGGTGCTATGATATCTACATTGAGTTTTTCTATCTTTTCAATATGCTGTATCACATATTCCTTAAAAGGCCTCATTATGCCATCGTAATAAAATTTAAAATCTTCAGAAAAATCTTCTACTTCGGTATCAAACATTCGTTCATCGCAAAAATGGCTACCCAAAAAATCACAAGTAAAAATCACACGATCTTGTGGTACATATGTAAACATTGTATCTGGCCAGTGCACAAAAGGTGCTATAATAAATTTTAACGTCTTGCCGCCAAGATCAATTTCTAAATTATCGTCTGCTTCTATGCAATTATAACTTTCATTTATTATATTATCCAAAAAAACCTTGCCCTGTTTGCTAACAACCAATTGCACATTTGGCATATACTTAAGTAGCTTTGGCAGTGCACCTGAGTGATCTGGCTCATTATGATTTACAACCAAATAGTCAATTTCTTCTGGCTTAACATTTAATTTTTCTAAATTTTCTAAAAAACCTTCAAAAAAAGGTTCTTTAACTGCATCAACAATAGCCTTCTTGTTTGTACCTTCTACCAAATAAGAATTATAAGTAGAGCCATGAGCTGTGCGCATAATGATATCAAATATTTTTAAGTCCGGATCAAGCGTTGCTACCCAGTGTATACCGTCTTTTATTTTAAAAGGATCCCTACCTGCTTTCAATTTTAACCTCCACTAAAAAGGGCGCTGTACAGCGCCCACATATTATTCTACTTTAATTTGCTTAGAATTTTCCCATAATCCGTGTATATTACAGTAACCCCATGCAAAAAGCGTTGCATCTTCTTCTAATCTAATCCTAAATGTAGCGGTTGAATCGGTGATTTCTGGCTCAAAAACAAATTTTCCAATCGATTTTGCCACACCGCTTTTTGGTACAACAAAACCCTCAATCCACCCAATGTAGTGTTCTTTTGTATTTGGATGAGGGATATCTTTACCCACTGTTACTGTTACGCTAAAAAACTCTCCTTTTTTGACGGTATCTGGAGCATCAATAACTGGCACATGTTTTTCCTTTTTTTCATCCGCTTCGTATTTTACGAAATCTGCTAATTTTGACATAAAAAAACCTCCTTATTTATTTTAATAGCTCAAAATCACTTTTTGCTGCACCGCATACGGGACATACCCAGTTATCTGGGATATCTTCAAACTCAGTGCCGGGCTTAATCCCACCATCTGGATCGCCAACTTCTGGATCATATACCCACCCACAAACATTGCACACATATTTTTTGCTCGACTTTGGTGCTTGATAAATGGGCGTAGACTTTGGTGCCTGGGCGTTTTTAATTTCATGGTAGTAAGCATAAGTCATTGGTTCGTCTTTTTTGAATATTTCAGCATCAATTACTTCACCTACGTAGAGAGTATGAGTAAAAACATCTATGCTATTTACTACACGACATTCTATATAGCCCAGCGTGTGTTCTAAAACAACAGGTAAACCGTTTTTTGTAAGTAAATGGCTGATCTTTTCAAATTTATTAACATTTTTACCACTTTTAAAGCCAAAATTTCCAATAAGCGACAGTGGTGCCGTTTTTGCAATAATAGAAACTGTAAATAGCTTACTAGTTTCAATAAACTCATGCGTATAATTGGATTTATTTATAGATATTACAATTGTGTTGGGTTTATCTGTCACTTGAAACACTGTGTTTGATATCTGAGCGTTTATCTTTGAATCTGCTTTAGACCCAACAATATATAAACCGTAATTGATTAAGTAAAGCGCTTGTTCGTTCATGACAATCTTCTAAAACTTTTCAAAAGCACTTGCAGGTGCGCCACATACTGGGCATTTATCTGGTGCTGAATCTAATGCTACATAACCACATACACTGCACAAAAATATATCTTTAAAATCTGCATCTTTATTCTGCTCTAGAGCAGCCCTTGCTTTCTCATACAAGCTTCTATGGTCCTTTTCAACCTGTAAAACTTGATTAATCCATTTTGCTGCTTTATCTTGTGACTGCTCTTTTGCAACGGCTTCATATGCTGGATACATTTCTTCGCTTTCAAAGTTTTCGCCTTCCCATGCACTTTTTACATTATCAAGGCTACTGCCAACCCCATTTAACAATTTTAAATGACCTGATGCGTGTATTACTTCCGCCTGACTAATTGCTTTAAATAACCTTGCAATGTTTGATTTGCCTTCTTTTTCCGCCGCTTTTGCAAAATTTAAATACTTCATATGTGCTTGAGATTCGCCTGCAAAAGCCTCCCATAAAAACCTTTCTGTCATCTTAGCCATAATTACACCTCCTTTTTCTTAAAAGAATCTTTACTACCACATTGTGGACACTTTCTTGGCTTACACTTAGACTCTTTCTCAAATCCGCATTTTTCGCATTTGTAAACAGCCATCTTACGCCTCCTTGAGCTTTATTCTATTACAATTTTAATAATAATTATCAAAAAGTCAAGGCTCAAGTATGGTACTGTGCGTTTATTTTTATATACTCGTTAGTTAAATCACTGAAGTATAAATTATAGTTAGAGCCACCAATATTTAAATTTATATATATTTTTATCGAATCATTTCTTCTCATATACTCAAGCAGTGCAATTTTGTCAAATTCTTTAGGTTTTCCCCAAGAATAAACAAGGCTATCGCCAATTTTGATTTCTAATTTATCTACATCAATATTTGCGCCACTATAGCCAACGGCTGCAATAATTCTGCCCCAATTAGGGTCTTTCCCAAATATAGCAGTTTTTACAAGCAAAGAGTTAGCCACACTACGGGCTACCTTTTGCGCATCTTCGTCATTGTCAGCACCAAATACTAACACTTCGCAAAACTTCGTTGCGCCTTCACCATCTTTTACAATTTCTTTTGCTAAATACACACAACACTCTGTTAATTTATCAACAAAATACCTATAAAATTCGTTTTCTTCGGATATTAATTCCCCTACTTCATTAGTAGAAGCGATAAATACCGTATCGTTTGTAGACATGTCGCCATCTACGCTAATTCTATTAAATGACTTATCAACAGCCTCTTTTAAAGCTTTTGATAAAGTATCCTGGTTTAAAGTTAAATCCGTTGCAATAAAAGAAAGCATAGTTGCCATATTGGGATGAATCATGCCTGCACCTTTTGCAACACCGCCAATATGAAACACTACATCTGAATATTTGCACTCAATTGATATGATCTTTGGAACTTTATCTGTTGTAAGTATTGCCATAGCTAAATTTTGTGTATTTTTACCAATGTTATCTTTGAGTTTTGGCAAAGCGTTTATTACCTTTTTTGTAGGAAATTCTTCACCAATTATACCTGTTTGGGCAATAAAAATCTCATTTTCTTTGATATTAAGCTCACTTGCTAGCGTATGCGTTATTTCTTTTATAGCTTCAACACCATTTACGTTGCAGGCATTAGCGTTGCCGCTATTTATTAAAACAGCTCTTACCGTTTGGTTTTCTTTTAATAACTCTTCATCGTATATTACGCAGTGAGCTTTCACTTTATTAGTAGTAAAGACAGCAGCAAATGTTGCCTGCCTTTCAAAATATATTAAAGCTAAATCTTCGCCTTTTTTCTTAATA
>JBFWJP010000092.1:0-5908 GCA_050253135.1 Desulfurella sp.
ATTTTATTATTGCTTGCCACTTTCTTCCTATAAAAAGTAACCTGTCCCCTTTTTTTTCTTTGTTTAAAATTGAATGAATATTAGGTTACTTACATAATAATGTATAGCTCAGATTATAATAGCCAATACTATAAAGCATTATTACTCTTGCAATAATTAAGCTGATCTGTATATTTATTATAATAAGATTTGTGGGATTTTCCTACAAAGGAGGTTAAGTACATGACCAGTGTAAATGAAACATCGGTAAAGCTAGACAATAAAGGCCGAGTAACTCTGCCTAAAAACATAAGGAAAGCTTTAGGACTAAAGGCAGGGACACTGTTTTTTTAAAATATGAACTAAAAAATAACCAACTGCTCCTAGCCCCAGCAATAAGCCCTTTTGATATTCTAGCTGATTACGCTGTTAAAGAATACAAAGAAGGATCTACCACTACCATAGAAGAATACGCAAAAAAGCACAGCATTGGACTAAATGAATGATAGTTTATTTGAACTGCATCTAGCAAAAAGCGCAGAAAAAGATTTACTTAAGCTGTATGAGTTAAATGAAAAGATCACTAAAGAACTTCTAGCGCTCAAACAAAACCCATATTTGGGTCACCCACTAAAAGGCTCCCTCAAGGGGGTTAGAGCTTTAGAATTTTCCATTAATGGTGTAGCCTATAGGGCAGCTTACATAGTGTTAGAAAAGGAAAGGGTTTGTTTGGTATTTATGGTAGGACCACATGAGGGGTTTTATCAAAAGGCAAAACGCAGAGCACAGGCATTAAAGAAGAGATAACAATAAATAACTTATCTATAACGAGTTTTTCAAGCCATTTATGTAAATCTCTTTTTTTCCTTTTTTTTGACTTTTAAACACCTCATACCCAGAAAATCCACATTTGGCATAAAAACTAGCGCAGAAAAACCCATAATGCGCCATATAGGTCTAGCCAAATATGGCACATTATAGAAAGATTGGTTTAAAAAACACCTTAAAAATCATACTCAGCGCTTAGAAAAAGCTGTCTTGCTTTTGCAGTTGTTATATTCTGTGATTGGTTGTAGTAGTTGGTTTTGAATATATCGTACTCTAATTTCAATGTGGTTGATTTTGTCAAATTGCAGCTTATGCCTAAAAACCTGCCATCTGCTGATTGAATTGAGTGGTTTGAACTGTTTAGGTCAGACATAAAGTTCAATTTATCAAAACCAGCATATATACCCCAGCTATCACTTATGGCAAAGTTTGCCTCTATGTTGTAGGCTCTAAATTTTCTTGCAGTACTGTTCGTACTATAGCAGCTTGGGACTTCTGTTTCGGATTGATTATCGCCAGATTCAATTAAGCCTACATAGTTTGTTGCGCCTTTGCCGTATACAAACTCAGACTGAAGCGTAAGGTTTTTTACAGGTAGGCTTGTGCCTATGCCGTATACATAAGGCCAGTGAGAGTCTTTGGAGTTAATGTATATTTGCTGAGTTTCTAAGAATGCATAGAGCCTTGCTTTTGAGCCTTCAAAGGGGAATTCTACATCCATTTTAGTGCCAATGCCTGGTATTGTTGGGGTGATATTTTTGGATTTTAGCTCATCGTCTGTTAGGAAAAAACGATTTAAGTTTTCTAAAGCAATTGTTGGTTTTATGACTAACTTGTGTGTTTCAAACCGCCCCTCTAGCCTTATTTGGTCTGTGCCAAACGGCCATGCTTGGTTAAAGCCAGGCATGGCGTAGTAGTTATCTGAGAGAGTATTGAGCTCTCCTATTGGAAGTGCTTGCCCTATAAGAAAAGATAAATTATCGTTTATAGCGTAGCTAAAGTATGCTTTCAAAAGCCAGAAGGTGTTGTTGTCTGACTCAAAGTCACCTTCAATAGCTGCTTTAATCTTATCTTTTTTTATACTAGCTCCTAGTTTAGTAGTACCTGTGTATGTTTGAAAGTTTGTGAACTGATTGCCGTTTTTTAAACCGTTGTATGCAGTGTTTGCTGGGTAGGTAGGAGGTGGTGGTACATAGTTGTTATTGCCCCATAAAAAGTACTGCTTTATTGAGCCAAAGAGGTCTATGTCGGCGGTGCTTGAAAGCTGGGTAGCTAAAGCACTTTGAGATAAAATTGTTAAAAAAAAGGCTAGACTCACTAACTTAAAATGCCTCATAACCCCACATCCTAATTAATCTTCATCTTTGCATACGCTTTTTTGTAATAAATATAGGCTCCAACCCAGCTTAAAATTAAAACAGCAACAATCCCTAAACCCAGCTTGTTAGAAGGTATGTTTTGAACAAATACAAAAAAAGGTGATGTTAGGTTTAACTCGCTAGATAGTAACTGAATCCATTCGATTGTTCCTACAAATAAAGCTACAAATACGCTTGCTCCCGTTACAAAAATATTAAAAAATAGCTTTCTTATAACATCGTCCATTGCCCAATCGTACACTTTCATCATAGCAAGGCCGTCTAAGCTGTCCATAAGGCTCATGCCTGCTGTGAATAAGAATGGAAATACCAATATTCCCCATATAGGTAAGTGTGAATTTTTTGCTAAAGCGGCTGAGATACCAAGAACAGCTACTTCTGTTGCGGTATCAAAACCGAGACCAAACAAAAACCCGATTGGGTACATCTGGTAGCTTCTATTGATTTTTTTGTACAAAAAGCCAAAAAATCGCCCCATAAGGCCTCTTTTGGCTAGCAAACTGTCAATCTCTTCGTGCTTGATATTGCCTTTTTGGTACTCTTTTGATAAATCATAAAGGCTTTTTAATACAATTAAGTTCAAAATACCTATAATTGTTAAAAATAAAGCCGAAACGGTAGTGCCAAAAATATTGCCAAAATTTTTTAAAAAATCCATATGCGTTTGGATTGCCCTTGCAGCGATAATAATCCCAAAAGATAGTAAAATAACCACAGTTGAGTGACCCAAAGAAAAAAACAAACCTACACCTACAGGTTTTTGGTTGTCTTGCCTTAGCTTTCTAGTTACATTATCAATAGCTGCTATGTGATCTGCATCAAAGGCATGCTTTAACCCAAAAAAATAAGCGAGCAACCCCAAGCTTGAAAGCACAGGACTTAGTTTAACAAGGTAAAAAAAAGCACCCCATGCCACAAGATTAAACAGAGCAATAAAAATAAACATTGAAACAGTGCGTGATTTAAATGACATTTTCCCCCTCCTTAGTATTACTAATTTTTGGATAGTAACACTAAAATATTACATTTTAATTGAATAAATATTAAATAACTGGTAACAAAAAAA
Source organism: Desulfurella sp. (assembly GCA_050253135.1). GTDB lineage: Bacteria > Campylobacterota_A > Desulfurellia > Desulfurellales > Desulfurellaceae > Desulfurella. The sequence goes on from JBFWJP010000092.1 coordinate 3,253, forward strand.
CAAAAAAATTGACATAAGTCAAATATTTCTAAAAAATACGTGATAAAATTATGTAAAATTTGTAAACTAACGAGGTCTTTATGGAAGGAAAACTATGGCTAAAAAAACTTGTTATAGTAGCAATAGTTGGTGTATTAATTGGTGTTGTAATCTCTTATGCAACGTATGTTGGTGTTGAAAAAACAGCTGGTGAAAGCTTTTGCGCTTCATGCCATTCCATGCAGCCTATGGTAGAGTCGTACAAGTTAGATGTGCATGGGGGCAACAATCAATTTGGTTTTAAAGCTCAATGTACAGACTGCCATCTTCCGCATAATAATGCTGTAAATTATTTATACACAAAAGCCAAAACTGGCATTAACGATGTATTTTTTGAGTCTTTTACAAATACTTCAAAAATAAACTGGCAAGAAAAATTAAAAGAGCCAAATAAATTTGTATATGATAGTGGTTGCCTAAAATGCCACAGCAACCTACAACAAGAATCTCTGCAAAACCAAAGGGCATTTTTAGCCCACAGAGCATATTTTGCAAAAACAACCACTCAATCGTGTGTAGACTGCCACAGCAATGTAGGCCATAAAGATTTAAAAGAATTTATCAAGTCATAGGGGGCTTTTTATGAAAAAAACTTTGGTAATTGTAGGTGTTATTTTTCTTTTGGTTATTGTAGGTAGCGCTACTTGGTTTTTAAGCAAAGCTACCAAAACTCAAAATCAAATTGTAGCTGAAAACCCAACCGTTTCTCAAAACAACTCGAATTTGCGCTATGCCAATATTGCATACTCTGAAAAAATAACTCTATCAAAAGGCAAAGGCGTAACTAAAGAAGCAGCTTCATGTATAGAGTGTCATGCTCAAAAATCGCCTGCTATAGTGCAGGATTGGTCAAAAAGCTCAATGGCTCATGCAGGTGTAAGCTGTATTGACTGCCATCGCGTTTCGAAAGATAACCCAATGGCTAACCAAAACTGCCCCGGTGTAAAAGGCACAAACATATATGTAAGCAAAATGGTATCGCCTAAAACTTGTGCAAAATGCCATCCCAATGAAGTTAAAGAATTTGAAGAAAGCGGTCACGCAAGAGCAGCTATTCACATAGTAGCATTAAAACCAGATCAAGCATTGCTTGCGCATGAAGATATGGGTATGCCTCAATACAAAGATGCGGTACTGCTTACAGGGTGCGCTCAATGTCACGGCTCTATCATTAAAATGGGACCAAACCACGAACCTACGCAAGGCACCTGGCCAAGCCACGGTATAGGCAATGTTTACCCAGACGGCGGAGTGGGCAACTGCGCCTCTTGTCACTTTAACCACCAATTTTCTATTGCACAGGCAAGAAAACCATCATCCTGTGCTACATGTCACCTTGGCCCAGACCATCCTGATATAGAAGTGTATGATAACTCCGTTCATGGAGCACTATTTGCAGCTCATGGCGATAAATGGCATTGGGATAGTCCTCCTGGTGCATGGGTTCCAGGTGTAGACTACAATGCACCAACATGCGCTACATGTCACATGAGCGGTGTAAATGGTTTACAACCCACACACAATGTTGATATGAGGCTAAAGTGGAACCTTTGGGCTCCAATATCAAAAGAAAGAACGGGCGGTTATGAGACTGCAGCCTTTGAATATATGAAAACAGGCAAATTTACAGCGGGTAACCCTCTTGCTGGAAACCCCAAAGGACCTCAAGAAGCAAGAAAAGAAATGCTTCAGGTATGTGCATCGTGCCACACTTCATCATTTGCAAACAACTACTTAGCTATGGCTGATAAGCAGATAGAGCTTTACAATAAATATGCCCATGCAGCAAGCGAAATGATTAATACATTGGAAAAGAAACATTTAATGATGAAAGATCCTTGGGCAGACCCAGCCTTTAGAACATACTACTATATGTGGCACCACGAAGGTAGAAGAATGCGCCAAGGTGCAGTAATGGAAGGACCAGATTACTCGCATTGGCACGGCGTATTCCAGCTACAGCAGAGCCTTAGAATACTGCAGGCAATTTACAACCAACGCATGAAAGATGGCAAAATCGATCCAAACCAAATTGGCGGCGTTGGTATGGGTGAGTAAGCAATTCTGCCAAAGTGTTTATAACAAACACTTTGGCTTTTTTACCATTGAAAACTAAACTCAAAAATAGTAAGATACAAAAGAGGCTGAAATGTTGCTAATGATTTTTAATACTAAAAATATAAAAGAGGTCTTAAATGTATTCTAACGTTTTATCCATTGCTAATTTTATTTATATTGCAAGCGCATTTGTTTTGATTTTGAGCTTTATAGTAAAGAAAAAAAGCTTTGAAGTAGCAGGAAAAGGTATTTTTGTCTTAGCGTTTTTTGTCGAATTTTTGTATTTTGCACTAAGGACTATAGAAACCTACCAAAAAGGGTACAATTATCTGCCTGTTACAAACGCTTTTGAATCGTTTGTTTTTTTTACTTTATGCTTGGGGTTTTTGCAGACAATTATAATTAAAAAAACTTCAGGTTTTATTGTCCTTTCAAGCTCAATTGTAATCAGCGCAACGCTTCTTGCCCTATCAATTGCTGGCTTTAGCGAACACATTGAACCGCTGATCCCAGCCCTTAAAAGCAACTGGCTTGTCGCACATGTTATTACTTCTTTTTT
>JBFWJP010000093.1:0-5885 GCA_050253135.1 Desulfurella sp.
GGTAATGGGGTTTTTTGTAAAAACAAGCGGAAGAGTAATAAATCGTCCACCGTCTTGAGGCCATGTTTTTAGTATGGGGTATTTAAACAAATCAACGTTATCCTCAATGACTTCCTGACAAGGTGCTTTTTTTACAATTTTTGGTAAATAGTGTGATAATTCTTTAAATTTCATTATATTTCTTAATTTATCCCAAAAATTTGTTGGTATTTCGATATTTATAAGCTCTTTTACCCTCTCGCCAAGCTCATCTAAGCTATTAACACCAAGTGCAAATTGTGTGCGCTTGATAGTACCAAAAAGATTCATAGCAACAGGAAAATTAGAGCCTTTTGGGTTCTCAAATAACACTGCTTTTCCATTTTGTTTTACAAGCCTATCTGCAATTTCTGCCATCTCATACATGGGATCTGTTTCTATTTTTACCCTAAGTAAGTCTTTATTTTTTTCTAAGGCATTTATATAATCCTGCAGATCTTTAAAAATCATTTTTTATCCTCCTTAAATAGCACAAGAAAGTGTATCTGTATTGCAACTTGCGTTTATAATTTCTACATCACTTTTTATTTGTTCTAAAAGTGCTTCTTTAGAATCAAATTTTATTTCTTCTCTTATGTACTTTACAAAGTACAGGTTGATTCGTTTGCTGTATAAATCACCATTAAAATCTATTAAGTAGGCTTCAATGTGCACTATTTGATCTTGAAATGTTGGGTTTGAGCCTACATTTATAGCCGCCTTATAAAAAATATCGTTTATTTTAGCAAAACCTGCGTAAACGCCTTCTTTTAATAGAAGTGGACGATTTAGATAGATATTTGCAGTTGGGAAGCCAAGAGATTTTCCTCTTTGTTTACCTTTTTTTACAATCCCGCTTATAGAGTAAAGCCTACCTAAGTACTGATTTGCAAGTTCAATTTCTCCAGATTGAAGAAATTTTCTTATTTTTGAGCTACTTACTGTAATATTATCAATTTTATAAGCTGGAATTATATGTAATTTAAAGCCAAACTCTTTCGAGTATTCTTTTAGGGTTAATGTGTTTCCTAAAGCTAATTTTCCAAATGTGTAATTGTAACCTACGCATACCTCTTTTGCTTTTAGACTGTCAATTAAGTATTTTTTTACAAAACTTTGTGGGTGCATCATTGCAAATTCTTTTGTAAATCGAGCACAAAAAATATAATCAACATTAAATTTACACAAAATTTCATATTTTTCTCTAAAAGATTGCATTATGAATGCTTGATTATGATGCTTTATAATCTTTAAGGGATGAGGGTAAAAAGTAAAAACAACCGTTTTGCCATTATTTTTTTGTTTAATTTCATCAATCTTTTTAAGGAGTTGTTGGTGTCCTAAGTGAATGCCGTCAAAATTACCAAGTGCTACAATTGTATAGTCTAGTTGTGGGAAGTCGTTTATGTTTCTAATTACTATTGGTTTCATACATTGAACCTAAAATAAACAACATCGCCATCTTGCATAATATAATCTTTACCTTCAAGCCTTACAAGTCCCATTTCTTTTGCCTGTTTTTCTCCCCCACTTTTTACATAATCATCAAAACTTATTACTTCTGCTCTTATGAAACCACGCTCAATATCTGAGTGTATCTCTGAAGCCGCTTTTTTTGCTACGGTGCCTTTTTTTATAGGCCAACCTCTTACTTCTTTGGGTCCTGCTGTAAAAAATGTTATTAAATCAAGTAACTCATAGGCTATTTTTGATAATTTATCTAAACCTGGTTCATTTAAACCAAGCATCTCTAAATATTCTTTTTTTTCTATATCATCCATCTGTGCCAAATCTTCTTCAATTTTGCTTGATATAATCATAAAGGGAGCTTTTTCTTCATTAGCTATTTGGGCAACTATTTTTGTGTATTGGTTGCCATTTATACCTTTTTCGTCAACATTTGCCACATAAATCATTTTTTTTGCACTGATGAGCTTTAGTTCTTTTACTAGTGATTCTTGCTCTTTAGTTAAATCGTGTAACTTTTGGCCTTTTTCTAGTTTTGACTTTATCTCTTCTAAAACATAAGCTTCTTGTTTATTGGCTTTTTTTGCTTTAGATAACCTGTTTTCTACAATTTGGAGGTCTGATAAAATAATCTCTGTGTTTATTATATCTATGTCTCTTTTTGGGTCAATAGAGCCTTCTACATGAATTATATCTTCATTTTCAAAGCATCTGACTATATGAACGATAATATTAACATCCCTTATGTGTGATAAAAATTGATTTCCAAGTCCTTCGCCTTTACTTGCTCCTTTTACAAGGCCGGCTATATCAACAAATTTTACAGTTGGGTAAACTGTACTTGCTGGTTTGACAATATCTGACAAAATATCAATGCGTTTATCCTTAACTAAAGCTATGCCTATATTTGGTTCAATAGTGCAGAATGGAAAGTTTGAACTTTTTGCGTTAGCCTTTGATAGCGCATTAAATGTGGTTGATTTTCCAACATTTGGCAAGCCAATTATCCCACATTCTAAACTCATTTTTCACCTCAAAATATTTTTTATGATTAAACTTACTATTGCTATAATGAAACCAACGATTGACCCTACAATCGAACCGTTTATCCTGATATATTGTAAATCATTGCCTACTTTAGACTCTATTTGATATATCAATTGTTCATGTTTTAAATCGTTTAAGTAATTTTTAACGGTTTTTCCTATTAAGTGATGATTTTGACGCATTATATATGTTAATTTTTGTTTTACAAAGCTGTTAAATTCATACTTATGTTGCAAAAGTTGATTTATAATGAAGTTGTAAAGATAGCCGAATTGCTTTTCAAAATTTGCTTTGTTTGTAATAAGTGTTTTGTTTTTTGCAATAAAACTTTTTATACTGTTTTGTATATTTTTAGAGATAAACATTTTTATTTTAAATTCATTTTGCATATAAAAATCTAGCGCTGCATTGCTATTTATAGCTAAATTAAGCATATCAGCTATTTTTTTTGGTGTGCTTGGCTCATCAATTTGTTTCAGTAAAAAGTTTTTTATTTTTGTTATGTTTTGCTCTAATTCATTTTGAATAAATTCTAATACATAAGTGTAAATCTTTGATTCGTAAGTAAAAATTTGACTTATGGCGTAATTTTTTATGTTTAATCTTATTTTGTGTGCTTGATTTTGCTTTATTTCAGAGATTAATCGTTTTAATTGTTCTATTAGTTCTTCAGATAGCGCTTCTTTATCAATAATATTAAAGCCTTCAAGAAGCGTAATTACTATATCTTTTGAAATAGCTTTATTTTTGTAGCTTTCTATAAATTCTTCTAAATACATGGTTATTGTATCTTTGTTGTGATTTATTAATAAAATAGCATAATCACACAAACTTTCTATTAGTTTGTCAAAATTATTTTCTAGAGCATTTTTGAGTGTTGATGAGAGTTTTGATTTTATGTTACTATCTAACTTACTAATAACAAACTTCACGAGAGTTTTATTATCAAGGTTTAAAATATAATATTTTGCTTGTATTGATAAAGTCTTATAGGCTTCATCGTAAAAAGAGCTTTCAAATACCTTTTTAGTATTGTTTTTTACAATTTCATAAAAATTTAGTGTATAAATGTAATTATCTATGTACTTTTGAAGTATAGAATCAAACTGTTTGGTGTATGTAAAAGCTATAATTTTAGCAGTATATTTTTTTGCAATTTTTTTTAAAGCTAAAACGTAGCGATGTTTTTTTGATAAGTTTAGTACTATTGCTAATGGGTCTGTTTTGTTTATTTGAGTAGCAAGATATTTTTTGGATAACCATGTGTCACTAACAGTTCTTGCTATAGAATCTATGAGCTTTTGTCGGTTGTTTTCTATTATATTTGTGTGGGGAATTTTTAAACCCAGAGGATGTCTAAATAAAGCACTTACAGCAAACCAATCTGCAAAACCACCCACAACAGCAGCTTCTGAAACCTTTTGTATAATGTAAACTAATATATTATTGCTTCTAAAAAGATGAAACACTATAAAAACGACAATAGATCCCAAAAGAAAAAGATTTGCAATCTTCTTTTTATCATTCATGGCAAAAAATTATACAACACTTGTTACCTAAAATCAAATTACTTGACAAATACGCAATTATTTATATCTTTAATTATGTATTATTTGCGGATGTAACTCAGCTGGTAGAGTGCAAGCTTCCCAAGCTTGAGGGCGCGGGTTCGAATCCCGTCATCCGCTCCATTTATCTTTAAGAAAAAATATCGAGCGTTTCAATATACTGTTTATCTTTTTCAAATGCTTCTTTAATGTTTGCAAAAATCCTATCTTTTAGTTTTTTGTAAATTATTCTGTTTTTATCTAGTGTTTTGGCAAAATCAAACGCAATGTGCTCTAATTCTTCCAAGTTAGCAGCAGATTTTAGTATTACACCTTGTTTTTCAAGCTCGTCTGCAGTACAACGCTTACCTGTGAATACTATTTCTTGATAATATTGGTAGTTGATAGCTTTTTTAGAATACTCAATCATTGAAGGTAAAAATGGTATACCTATATCAACTTCTGGGAAACAAAAAAAACCTCTATCCTGTCTAGCAAACCTAAAATCGCACACTAATCCAAGCAGTGCACCATTTCCAAAAGCGTGACCATTGATTTGGGCAATTGTTGGCACACAAGAAAATATGATTTTTTTGAAAACTTCGTTCATCTTGTATAAAAACTCTTTTATTGTGTTGTAATTTTTTTCTTTTATTTTTGCTTTTATCCATTCTACATCTATACCTTGAGAAAAATTTTTTTCATCATTTGATGTTATTATTATTGATTTTGTAGTGTTATCTGAAATACAGAAATTTAGTGCTTCTAAAAATTCATTTGCAAATACAATATCATGTCTGTTTTCTTTGTTATTCATAACGATATAGGCTATATTATCTTTTTTGTCCGTTAATAATCGTGTCATTTATTCCTCCTTTTTAAAGATTTTTGGAAGATTATTTTGTATCTTTTGTATATTTAGAAATTTAGCATTAAACTGCGCTATTTTGTCTAGCTGTGTATTTATTGTTTCGTCAATGAGGCTGTTAATGAATTTTTTTGTTGCAAACAACGCGCTTTTGGGGTTTTTTGTAAAACTTTGGACAATTTTTAAAACTTCGCTAATTAGTTGTTCTTTATCATCAAATACATCGCTAACTAAATTTATATACTTTGCTGTTTTTGCGTCAATATTTTTACTGCTAAATGCCAATATTTTTGTATTGTCAAAACCAATTATAAAAGGTAGTCTCTGAAGTGATCCCAAGTCTGCAGGTATACCAAGTTGAGTTTCTTTTAGAGAAAAAATTGCATCTTGAGTGCAAAATCTTAAATCGCATGCACTGATAAAATCAAGCCCACCACCAATGCAGTATCCACTTACTGCTGCAATGTAGATTTTCCTACCATTAAACATTAAATTCATACCTTTTTGCATAATTTTGATTATTTCGTAAAGTTCCTTGCTGTTGCTACCAATTAAGTGGCCAAAATGCTTTAAAAAATCATTGAAATCAAGACCAGCACTAAAATGATTACCTTTGCCTGTAAAAATAGTGGCACAAATTGTATCATCTTTTTCAATGTTCTCAATTAGTTCTATCAGTTCAGTAAAAAAAAACCATGTTTGTGCGCTTGCATGTTGCTCATTGAGAAAATAAACCATTTCTATGTTACCTAAACGTTGAGTTTCGAAAAAGTTAAGACTCATATATTCCTCCTATATTCCTATTTACTACAAATTAATTTTTTTGTCAACCCTAACATAACATTTACGTTAAGATAATTATTCTCGATTATTACATTTGATTTTGTATTTCCTTTAAGCTATAAAGTATATTTTTTTAAAATTAAAATTTATAAAAT
>JBFWJP010000094.1:0-5872 GCA_050253135.1 Desulfurella sp.
TTAATTCAAAATTTAGAGCAATGTTTAGAAAGTCAAGCAGGGAACCTCATATTACCTCCAAAACTTATTGCAATTAAAGCTATTGAAGGGTTTTCTGCATGTGAAGAAATTGTCAGCTGGTACCCTAAGTGTCAAAATTTACTTGAGGCTACGAGGGTTTTGTTGAATAACGGTGTCGAAATAACAAAGGAAAGACACGCTTTATGTCTTGAGATATTTGAATATAGTGCAAAGGTAAAAGATTCTCAAGGCTTACCATTAAGTGAAAAAATTGATGAAATCTTATTGCACCCCATATGGGGTTATGTAAGTTTATTTTTAATATTTATAGCTATTTTTTTTATAGTTTTTGAAGGTGGATCTCCTTTTGAGAGCTTAATTGATAAATTTTTTTCTTTTACAGAAGATTACCTTTCCAAAAATATCCACAATGCTTTTTTACTCTCAGTAATAAAAGGTGCAGTTGACGGTATTGGCGCAGCTATTGGTATAGCTTTGCCGTATTTAGTACCTTTTTTTATAATACTTAGTGTGCTTGAAGATAGTGGTTATTTATCACGTATAGCTTTTTTAATGGATTCTTTAATGCACAAAATTGGTGTTCATGGTACAAGCGTGATACCATTTATAATGGGTTATGGATGCAGCGTACCAGCCGTTATGGCAACAAGAATTATCAAAGACAAAAGGGAAAAATTTATAAGTGCTTTTTTGGCAACACTTGTGCCTTGTGCTGCAAGAACCACCGTAATTATGGGTCTTGTAGCTTTTTTTATTGGACCAATATATGCAATTTTGTTGTATTTGCTTAATTTAATTGTAATTGGTATTGCAGGTTTCATTTTAAAGAAATTTTTACCAGGCATAAACCCTGAGATTTTGTTTGATATACCGCCTTATAGAACACCTACTATAAAAACTACTATTGTTAAAACTTGGTACAGAATTAAAGATTTTGTTTATGTAGCAATACCTTTGTTAGTTGGTGGTAGCATTGTACTTGCATTAATTGATTATTTTAACTTTGCAAAATATGTTAACTTTGTTTTTATGCCATTTATGGAGCTTTTGGGTTTGCCAATATCGGTTGGCATAGTGCTTATTTTTGGTATTTTTAAAAAAGAACTAACGCTCCTTATGCTCGCCCAAGCATTAGGTTTAAGCTCGATTGCTATGGTCTCAAAGGTACTCACCGTAGAGCAAATTTTTGTATTTACAATATTCGTAATGTTTTACATACCATGTCTTGCTACAATTTCAACGCTTTATAGAGAAATAAGGCTTAAAGGTACAATTATTATTACTTTATCAAGCGTACTTATTGCCACAATACTAGCTTTTATAACGCACTTATTGTTTTTAATTGTTTAACTGATAAGCTATCTCAAGTGCTTCTTTGTTTGCTGCAACATCGTGAACCCTAAAAATTCGCGCACCGTGAAAATAACTTGCTACATTTGCTCCAATTGTGCCGAATAATCGTTCATTGACATCTTTATTTAATATATTACCTATAAAGCTTTTTCTTGATAAGCCAATTAATATTGGTCTACCAAATATTTTCAAGCTTTCAATGTTTTTTATTATCTTAAGGTTGTGTTGAAGTGTTTTACCAAAACCAATACCTGGATCCAGAACTATCTTTTTGGGGTCATAATTGTTTTTTGATAGTTTTTTAATTGCATTATCAAAAAAGTCGTTAATTTCTGTAATTAAATAAGTGTAGGTTGGATTTTCTTGCATTGTTTTTGGTGTACCTTTAAGATGCATTATTACACAACTAAAATTACACTCTACAATACACTCGCTCATATTTTCATCAAAAGTAAAACCGCTTATATCATTAATTATAGAAACATTATAATTAAAAACCTCTTTTGCAACACTTGAATTAAATGTATCAACGGACAAAATTGCGTCTGGGAATCTTTTTCTAATTGCTTCTAACACGGGAAGTAAGCGCTTTTTTTCTTCATCTTGCGTAACTATTTGACTAAATGGCCTTGTTGAAACTGCGCCTATGTCGATAATATCAGCTTTTTCATTTAATATTTGTTCGCACCTAAATAAAGCTTTGCTAACAGTATCATATTTGCCACCATCATAAAAAGAATCGGGCGTAACATTTAATATACCCATAATTAGATAGTTGTTTGTTAAATCAAAGATTTTATCGTCTACTTGCCATAAGAAACTACTGAAATATGCATCAAGTTGCTGTTTGAGTTTAATACCTAATTCCCTTAAGTCTTTAAAATTTTGGTTTACTAATTTATTGGCAAGCGTATAAAGCCTTTTTACATCGCCAAAAACTAAACAATCCGTTTTAGCAACTTTTGCTGTTATTGTGTCTTTCGACACACACGCATCAATGCCACTAGCAAGGGCCTCTTGCTTTACAATATTTGCTATGTAAAAATCGCACTCATAAATTAAAAAAGAAAGATTGATTGTTTTGTTAATCATTAACTCAATACCAATATCGTCAGCATTGATGTTTTTCATTATTTTTTTTACTTGATCTATAGAATTTATTTTTAATAAATCAAACTTCATTTTGAGGTTCCTTTAATATTTCATCAATGTCTGCTGATGTAATAACTTCCTTTTCAAGAAGAGTTTGAGCCATTTTTACAATGTGTTCTTTATGTTGCAAAATAATATTTTTAGTAATTTGGTATGCATCATCGATAATTCTTTTAATTTCTCTATCTATTAACCGTGCCGTATCTTCACTAAAATCTTTGTGAGTTGCAATTTCTCTTCCTAAAAAAACTTCATCTTTGCCTGTGGCGTAATTTAAAGGACCAAGTTCACTCATGCCCCACTCACAAACCATTTTTCTTGCGATATCTGTTGCCCTTTCTATATCATTACCAGCACCTGTTGTAATAGTATTTAACATTACTTCTTCTGATACCCTTCCACCCAAAAGTACGCATATTCTGTTAATTAGATACTCTTTATCGTATGTATACTTGTCTCCTTCTGGCAGCTGCTGTGTAATACCTAGTGCCATACCACGCGGTATTATCGTTACTTTATGTATAGGATCTGTTTTTGGTAAAAGTTTTGCAACGATAGCATGACCTGATTCATGGTATGCTGTAATCTCTTTTTCTTCATCGCTTATGATCACGCTTTTTCTTTCTGGACCCATAAGTACCTTATCTTTAGCCAGTTCAAAGTCCTCCATCTCAACTTCCTTTTTATTTTTTCTAGCAGCAAAAAGCACAGCTTCATTAACGAGATTGGATAAATCTGCCCCTGAAAACCCAGGCGTAGATTTGGCTATAATTTCAAGGTCAACATTTTTTGCAAGAGGTATATTTTTTGTGTGAACTTTTAATATTTCTAATCGCCCCCTAACATCCGATTTTGACACAATTACCCTTCTATCAAACCTACCAGGCCTTAATAAAGCTGGATCCAATACATCTGGTCTATTTGTTGCAGCCATTATAATTACGCTTTCATGCGTTTGAAATCCATCCATTTCTACGAGCAATTGGTTAAGCGTTTGTTCCCTCTCATCGTGTCCGCCTCCGATGCCTGCACCACGCTGTCTGCCTACAGCATCAATTTCATCGATAAATACTATACATGGAGCAGAGCGTTTGGCTTGAGCAAATAGGTCTCTAACTCTACTTGCACCGACGCCTACAAACATTTCTACAAAATCAGACCCGCTTATGCTGTAAAAAGGTACTTTTGCTTCGCCTGCGACCGCTTTTGCTAGCAAGGTTTTGCCAGTGCCAGGCGATCCTACGAGTAAAACGCCTTTTGGTATTCTTGCGCCAAGTTGGATAAATTTTTTGGGGTACTTTAAAAACTCTATTATTTCTTGGAGTTCTTCTTTTGCTTCTTCAACACCTGCTACATCTTTGAATGTAATAGGATTTTTATCTGAAGTTATTAATTGTGCGTTACTTTTATTAAAAGATAAAACTTTTCCGCCTTTTTGCATTTGGTTTGAAAAGTAGAAAAATAGCAATAAAAAGACAATCATGGGAGCCCAATACATTAAAAAAATATCGAGCATCGTATTTTTTTCTTTCGGAACTATGTCTATTTTTACATTATGCTTGGTTAATAAATCAATGACATTTTGGCCGCTTGATGGCAAAATATAGGTTTTAAAGTTTTCATTGTTAATAGAAAAATAAATTTCTTTATCGTCTTTTATTGTAACTTTTTTAACTATATTTGAATTAACCGCATTAATAAACTCGCTATAACTCATTTGATTTTGGCTATATTGAGATTTATTAAATATGTTAAATAATATGATGGTTGCTATAATTATAGCAAGCCAAAGTATAATATTTCTGTAATTAATCATCTATTAAACCTCCCGCTAAATCTTATATCAGAAATTATTGCATTCTTCAAGACTATATGATACGATAAGAATATGAAACGGGTAGGGTGGCTGTTGCTTTTTTTGCTTGGTTTTTTTATAGCCTCTTGTAGCACAAACAAAAGCTTAGATATTAACTTAAATGGTATAAATACGCAAAGTATAAATTTGTCTTCTTTAAAAGGAAAAGTTATCTTAATAAATATTTTTCAAACAGATTGTCCTGCATGCCAAGAAGAGATTCCTTCTTTAAATAAACTATACGATCACTATAAAAACAACGATAATGTAAAAATTATCGGTATAAGTTTAGATTCAAATGGTCTCCATTCCTTTATAAACTATTACAAAATCCAATACCCCATATACACTATAAACCAGTCTGATCTATCAAAATTAGGTGGTATAGCCTATACACCCACTACAATACTAATTGATAAAAACGGCAAAACAGTAGAGAGATTTGTTGGCGTTAGAGATTTTTACTTTTTAAGTACAAATATAAATATTTTACTTTAGATTGTCTGAAGCATAGAGTTTTGTTTTTTCTAAGATTTTTACTATATTATAAAGACTTTCGTTGTAGGGGGATATTTTGCCTTTATGTTTTGCAACTTTAACAACATAACCATTAAGATAGTCAATTTCTGTCTTTTTGCCTTTTTTTAAATCTTCTCCGACGCTAGCCTTCCATACCTCTGGTTTAAATTTTTTTGCAAAGCTTATTACCTGTTTTGCAATTGAGTTTAAATCTAAACCATATGGGTTACCAAATATATCTACAATTTCATTTGCTATTTTAGATGAAAATTCTAGATCACTATAATCAAAGCTTTTGATCCCAGTTAGGGCATTAATTGTAGCACAGCTACAGTAAAATATGAACTTCCACCATTTTTCACTCATTATGTTATCAACAACTGTTGTGTTTAAACCACATTTATTGAAATTTTGCGCAAATAATAGTGCTTTTTGTTTATCTTCAAAGTAACCCAACTTTTGGCCATTATCCATAAAGTTATCTATAGTATCTTCATTTTTTGTTGCTCCAATAAGGCTTGCTATTGGAAAAATTAGACTTTTATCGACTTTTGATAGCAATAATTCTTCGGTGTATATACCATTTTGAATTGTTAAGATAGGTGTATTATGCGTTGCTTTTAAAATATTTTCTATAGCTGTTTCAACATCAAAAGATTTTACTGCAAGTATAATACAATCATAAATATCATCTATCTTGTCTTTGATATCAAATCTATGTTCAATAATATTTGAGCCTTTTTTAATTTTATATGTCATTTGAGTTTTTATTTTCCCAATGAAATGCACATCATTTTCTTTTTTTAAATGGTATCCCATAAGCAAACCCAAAGCTCCGCTTCCATAAAGTAGAATTTTCATAAAACCTCCTTTGCACTCTTAAATTAAAACATTTATGTTTTTTTGTCAAAAAATTGACTATAGTAATAAAAAAATGTATTTTTTTGTGTTATGAAAACTGTATCACTTGCT
>JBFWJP010000095.1:0-5777 GCA_050253135.1 Desulfurella sp.
GAGCTTAAAAAGTAGATAGTGTCTTGCTGTAGTAGTAAATAATCAAAATAATAGTTTCTGTGTCAGTAGCAGAGGATTTTTTATAGAATTCTTTCATTAAAAAATCATCAATCTCATTGAAGTTTTCTATAATACCATTATGAACAATCGCAAAATCTTTAGTAGCATGAGGATGAGCATTTTATTTGCTTGGTTTACCATGCGTTGCCCATCTAGTATGGCCAATACCAATTGTGCCTTTAAGATCGCTGCCTGCTGACAAACATACACTAACTAAATCTGCAACTTTACCTTTGACTTTTATAACTTCTATACGATCATTTAAAAGAGCAATACCAGCAGAATCATAACCCCTATACTCAAGGGCAGATAAACCATTTAACAATATACCACTTGCCTTTTTATTGCCAATGTAGCCTACAATACCACACATTTATAATTTCTCCTCTTGGCGTTTTCTATACGATATAACCCAATTTTCTTTTACTTGTTGAGGCACTCTTGATAAAACTAAACTGAAAGGTGGTGTATCATTTGTTACTGTCGTGCCTGCTGCTATCAAACAATCATTGCCAATCTTTACTGGCGCAACAAGCTGTGTATCAGATCCAATAAACACATTATCGCCAACGATTGTTTGATTTTTTCTGTATCCATCATAATTACACGTGATTGTTCCAGCGCCTACATTAACATTTTTACCTATTATCGCATCACCAATATAACTTAAGTGGCTTGCCTTTGTATTTTCATCCAAAATCGACTTTTTAACTTCTACAAAATTACCAATATGTACATTCTTTTTTATTACATTATCTGGCCTTAGATGAGAAAATGGGCCAATTGAACAATTATCTTCAATAATTGAACCAGTTAAAATACTGTACGGTTTTATAATAACATTATCAGAAATATTACAAGAATCAATAACGCACCCAGTATCAATTAAGCAATTTTCCCCAATTTTTGTATTTTTTCTAATGTGAACATTTGGGTATATAATTGTATCTGGACCTATTGTTACATCTAAATCGATATAGACTGATTTTGGATCAATAAAAACCACACCGTTTTCCATATGAGCTTCAATAATTCATTGTTGCATAATGCTTCTTACCCTTGAATACTCATTTTGCGTATTAATGCCTAAAATTTCATCTTTGTCAACTTCAATAAAATCGCATTTTTTGCTGAATTTAACAATATCTGGCAAGTAATACTCGCTTTGGGCATTAACATTATCTATTTTTGGCAAATTTTCCAGCGCAAAGTCTTTTTTAAGAAAAAAAATACCACTGCTTACCAAATTTATAGCTAAAATATCGCTACTAGCATCTTTTTGCTCTACAATATAAAAACCATTTTCATTCTTTACAATTCGACCATAACCTGTTGGGTCATCTACAGTTGAAGCAAGCAATAAACACTCTAAAGATTTTTTAATAAAATAATCTTTTGCTTTCTGTAGCGTGTGGGCTTTTATTAAAGCTACATCGGCAGTAGTGACTAAAAAATCACTATCAATATAGTCTAGAGCAATTTCACAAGCTTTTGCTGTGCCATTTTGAACTTCTTGCACTACAACTGTCCCAAAGGAAGACAGTTTTTCTTTGTTATCCTCATTACCTACAATAACAATTTTTTCAAAACCACTTTTTTTTAGCGTATCGATAATATGCGAAATAATACTTTTGCCACACAAATCGTAAAAAATTTTACTTTTGGCTGTTTTCATACGAGTGCTTTTGCCTGCAGCTAAAACAATTGCATCCATAACATACCTCTTTTAATGCCTAAAATGTCTTTTTTTAGTAAAAATCATAGGCAAGTTATACTCATTACACGCTTGAATAACCTCTTCATCACGAATAGAGCCGCCTGGTTGAACAAAAGCCACAACACCATAAGTCTTAGCTACATCAATATTGTCTCTAAAAGGGAAAAAACCATCCGATGCTAAAACACTTCCATTCAAATCAATACCTAAATCTTTAGCCTTTAAAGCAGCACACTTTATCGCATCAACCCTTGAAGTTTGACCTGCCCCAATGGCTAATGCTTGAGCATCTTTAGCAAAACAAATGGCATTTGACTTTGCAAATTTTGCAACAAACCATGCAAATTTTAAATCTTCTATTTGTTTATCCGTCGGTTTAGTTTTTGTGACGGTTTCGTAGTTAAACTCATTCATATAATCAATGTCTTGAACAACAAAACCACCAATTACGCTTTTTATATCTTTATTGTTTTTATAGGCATTTAAATCTATCCTGTCAACTTTAACCAAAATTAAATTTTTCTTCTTAGATAAAATACTTAAAGCCTCTTTTTCAAAGTCAAAAGCTACAACTACTTCAAAAAAACGCTCTGATATTTTTTTTGCCAACTTTTCATCTACCACATTATTTAAACCAACTATACCCCCAAAAGCACTTACGGGATCGGTATAAAGTGCTTTTTCGTAAGCTTCCAGTGCACTATTTCCAAAAGCTGCACCACAAGGTGTATTATGTTTGATAATTGCACACATGTAATTGCTGTTTAGAAAGCTAGACTCAATCATCATGCGATAAGCAACATCTATGTCTAATATATTGTTGAATGAAATTTCCTTTCCTTGTAACTGAACCATATTTGGCAAGCCTTTTTTTAGTGGCATTCTGTAAAAATTAGCCACTTGATGGGGATTTTCTCCATATCTTAAAATTTTTTTCAACCTAAGGCCAATATTTAGCATATCGCCCCTATACCCAAACTTTTCTACAATCACAGAATCATAATAAGAAGTTAGTGCAAAAGCTTTAAGTGCACACTTTTTTCGGAATTCTAAATCAATATTGTCAAAATTTTCCATCACTTTTGTATAATCTTTTGGATCTACTATAACAAGTACCCTTTTATAATTTTTTGAAGCTGCCCTAATAAGCGTAGGACCACCTATATCAATATTTTCAATAAGTTCATCTTCATTGTTTGATCTTAGAGCAACCTGTTCGAATGGGTATAAGTTAACTACAACTATGTCTATAGGCTCAATATTGTGCGCAAGAAGCTCTTCTTTGTGTTTTGGCTTGTTTAAATCGGCAAGAATGCCTGCATGAATTTTGTATTGGAGCGTCTTTACACGCCCATCTAAAATTTCTTCAAAACCCGTGTAGTTTTCAACACTTTTAGCATTGAGGCCGTTTTCTTTTAACAAAGCGTAAGTAGATCCTGTTGATATAATTTCTACACCTTTTTCTTCCAAAAATTTTGCAAATTCTACAATTCCTGATTTATCATACACGCTAATTATTGCTTTCATCTTTTACTCCTTATTATTATACTATCGCCAATTTTAGCGTTTAGTATGCAAGCAGCACTATCTTTATATATTGAAATTTCTAAAAACCCAAAAGATCCTTTTATAGCAAATAAACATTCATTAAATTCTGCATAGTATTTGGCTTTTTTTTCTATAGTAAAACCATTCATGACCAACTCGTAACTATCAGATTCAGTTTTAATATTTGTAATGATATTACCAAATTTGTCTATCCATAAAACTTCACCTTGTTTTTCACCTTCAGTAAAAACCACCTCCTCAATATCAAATTTTTCAAAAACTTCTATTTTTGTTAATTTAATATCCCCTTTGATAATTTTGCAAACAATTTTTGAAAAAATATCCCTTGCGTGAAATGTTGCAGATGGACTTTTAAATTCTTCATCAACACTGTATACTTCAAAATTATTATCAAATGTTAATATACCGTTATCTCTACCAACAAACGTATAATTTTCTCTTTTAACAACAATTGGTTTTGCATAAGAGCCCACTTCAGGGTCAACCACAACTAAAAAAATACTGCCTTGTGGGAAATATTTATAAGAGTACTTTAAAATAAACTGCGCGCTTTTTAAACTAAAAGAATATATGTTATGTGATAAATCAATAATTTCAGCATTACAGTTAGACTTTATCACACCTTTTACAATGCCTACATAAGGATCAAGATAGCCAAAATCCGACAAAAAAACTACCGTCTGCATCTTTATTATTTTATACTTAAATTAAATGTTTTTCAAGATAATCTATTGAAAACGTTATTTGAAAACTTTATTTGTATTTGATATAATGAAATTTATGAAAATTAGGATTGCAGAAAATGCAGGGTTTTGTTATGGCGTAAAAAGAGCAATAAAAATCGCAGACGAAGCTTTGGAAAAAAATAAATCAATTTACAGTTTGGGACCCATTATACACAACCCTCAAGTAGTTAGTGAGTACGAAAAAAAAGGCTTAAAAGTAGTAGAAAGCGTTGAAGAAGCAAAAAATGCTATCTTGATTAGATCTCATGGTATACCACCCAATATTTATAATCTCATTAATGATAAAAAATTAGAATGCATTGACGCCACCTGCCCTTTTGTAAAAGAAGCTCAGGATTATGCAAAACAACTGTACGAAGAAGGCTATTTTGTTGTTATAATAGGTGACAAAAATCACCCTGAAATCCAAGCACATATTGCTTATGCTAACTATCAAGCCCAGGTTATAAACTCCAAAGAAGAAGCTAAAAGTATTCAAGCTCAAAAAATCGGTGTTATATCCCAAACCACACAATCTGTGGATAATTTTGTTTCAATTGTATCTGAACTTGCAAAGAAAGCAAAAGAAATAAGAATATTTAATACAATATGTGATGCAACGGAAAAAAGACAAGAATCTGCCAAAGAACTAGCTCAAATTTCCGATATCATGATTGTCATTGGCGGTAAAAATTCTGCAAACACACGCAAACTATACGAAATATGTCTTAATTTTTGCAAAAAAGTGTATTACATAGAAACAAAAGAGGAACTCCAAAAAGATTGGTTTTATAATGTAGAAAATGTTGGCATAACAGCTGGCGCCAGCACACCATCATGGCTTATTGATGATGTTATACAAGCTATTGAAAGTATAGATAATGACATACATTGATTTTTTTAAAGAACTTGGAAAACAAATAATAACACTCAACAGGTATTTTGGAAATAAAATAGCAAGCCAAGAATTCGAAATAAACCCATTTGGTGATAAAAGTGTATTTATTGATAAAAAAGCACAGGAAATTATTGTTGAATCGATAATAAAACAATCAATAAAATGCACTTTGCTAAGCGAAGAAAGCGGCCTTTTAGATTTTGGCCAAAAATACCCACTATTTATTGTTGATCCTATTGACGGAAGCCTTAATGCCAAAAGAGGCATACCATACAGTGCTTTTTCAATTGCGCAAGCCTGTGCTCAAACAAGTGATTCTATAGAAGAAGCTTATGTTTTAAATTTATCAAACTCAGATGAGTTTTTTGCAATTAAAAACAAAGGGTCATTTTTAAACAATAAACCTATACAAAAGCTTTTAAGTACAAGTGAAATTGCCTCAATTGAAGGTATAAAACATCAAACAAACCTTGACGATTTAAAAAATATCTTCAAAAATTTTCACCGTATAAGATCTATGGGAAGTGTAGCACTTGACTTGTGCTACTTAGCCGCAGGCAGCATTGATGTATTTTTTCACATACAACCATCAAGAATAATAGATTATGCTGCAGCTAAACTTGTACTTGAGGAGACAGGAGGCGGTGTGTTTGAGTGGGACTCTAAAACACCCTATATAGCCCCTATTGATACAAGTAAAGATAAGCCTTTCTGGGCACTTTCCGATATAAAAAAATTAGACTACTTCTACAATAAAATTTACTCAAGGAGGTGCTAAATGAAGAAAGTGTTGTTTTCTTTTTTGTTT
>JBFWJP010000096.1:0-5771 GCA_050253135.1 Desulfurella sp.
ATCTGACCTGGGTTATTTTTTGTCATGGGTTTTTTGCATACGCCTGTTTTTCCTACGAGATTTTCTGTTGTTTTAACAGGGGCTTTTTGTGCCTTTAAGCCAAGAATCACCACAAAAACAACAAAAGCAAAAACTCCAACAAAAATAGGACATACCACATACAAAAACAATGACGGTAAACCATTAAAACTTAAGTACAAAAAATAAGTGCCAATAATAAATGATGTTAATCCTACAAATGTAAATATACCACCGCTTGCAAAAAAAATTTCCAAAATTAAAAATGTAAATGATAAAAAAACTAATATCTCGCCTATATCTACACTCATACTACACACTCGCACAAGGCGTATCATCACCCTGCAGTTTTTTGATTGTATGCAAAATAGCACCAAGCACTACGCTAATATTTTCAATAGCTGCTTTTGGACTTCCTGGCACATTAATAATAAGGCTGTTTTTTCGTGTACCCACGCAAGCTCTTGAGACAATTGCGGTAGGCGTTTTTTCAAAGCTCTTTATGCGCATGGCTTCTTCAAAACCATAGAGCCTTTTTTCTATCAATTCTAGGGTAACATCTGGGGCAATGTCGCGTGGAGCAATACCTGTTGAGCCATTTGTCACTATCAAATCAATATTGTTATCACTCAATTCTATAAGCTCTTTTTTGAGCATTTCTTTATCGTCTGGTATTACTGTGTAATAAGCTAATTCCATCTCGTTTAAATTTTTTTGGATAAAATCAATTAGTGCGGGTCCAGTCAAATCATCCCTTTCTTTTTTATAGCCTTTGTCAGAAAGAGTAATTACAGCAAACTTCATGTTTTAGCCTCCATACAATTTAAATCGTACGCTCTAATTAAGCTAGGAAATTTCTCTCTTACATTTTTAGCATACTCTGGCTCAATTGAAACGGTTTTAAGCGCGGTTTGATTATAAGCGCTCTCAAGCAATACACCCTCTGGATCGTAAACGCTTGAGTGGCCAGCACACATCCATTTACCAGACTTATCGCTTGCATTGCATGCTGCAACGAATGCTTGATTTTCTATAGCTCTTGCTTCAGTTAACTTTTGCCATGCATTTAGCCTTTCAATAGGCCAGATAGCACTAATCAGTAGCACTTGTGCACCTTTGAGTGCCGCTTTTCTTAAAATTTCCGGGAACCTCAACTCAAAACATATACAAACGCCAAACTTTACACCAAACAAATCAAAAGTATTTTCCTGAGTTTTATCGCCTGGGCAAAAATAATCATTTTCTTTTGTTACTTCAAAAAGTTTTACCTTAGAATACTTAAATACAACATTCTTTCCATACAAACAATAAAATGTGTTAAAGATTTTATCATCTTTGTATTCTAAGAATGTCCCGCAGATAGCAATATCATCAGATATTTCAAGCAATTTATTTATGTAGTCTGGCATCGTTTTTGATAAATTTTTTAAATTTGGGTAATCAAAACCAGATAAAAAAAGCTCTGGGAATAATACAAGCCTACTTCCATTAACATATGCTTTTTCTATCATACCTAAAGCGGTTTCAAAATTCTTCTCAACATCGCCTTCGAATACCTGAGTCTGCGCTATACTTATATTCATAAAACCCTCGCAAAAGAAAATTTTCTTTGCCATTTGTGCTCTACAATTTTAAGCAACCCTTCGTTTAGTGGGTAACCCATTTTTATCAGTTCATAAACATCACTTTGGGCTTTTTCAAGCAGTTTTGCGTCTCTTAGTATATCAGCAAACTCTAAATCTGGCAAACCATGTTGCCTTGTACTGTAAATCTCACCCATACCCCGCAAAATTAAATCCTGTCTTGCTATCTCAAAACCATCATTTGTAGAAAGCAAAACCTCTATGCGTTTTTTTGCCAAAGATGATATTTTATTTTTTGTTACTAAATAGCAAAATGAATCTAAATCGCTCCTTCCAACTCTTCCTCGTAGCTGGTGCAACTGTGCAAGACCGTAATTTTCAGCATTTTCAATAATAATAATTGTAGCATTTGGGTTGTCTATGCCTACTTCAATAACGGTTGTACTCATTAAACAATCAATTTTCCCTCTTACAAAATCGTGGAAAATCTTAGTTTTTTCTGTACTCTTTACATTTGAATGCAAAAACGCACAATTAAACTCGCTAAAGTATCTTTTTTTAATATCTTCAAAACTACCCATTAAGGAATCAAAATCAGTTTTTGATTCAGATTCTTCAATAAGCGCAAACACTACATAAACTTGGTGTTTGTTTAATATCTCTTTTCTTGCGTGCAAAAAAGCCTTCTCTTCTTGACTTTTGTATAGATGAATTGTCGATATGGCTTTTCTGTTTTTTGGCATAGCGCGTATTTCAACGACTTTTGTTTTGCCATATATTGCTAAGCTCAAACTTCTAGGTATTGGCGTAGCACTCATAATGAGACAGTAAGCATTTTTGCCCTTGTTTGACAGTATTTTTCTCTGATCAACGCCAAACCGATGCTGCTCGTCAATAACCAAAAAACCCAAATTATTGAAAGTGAGGTTTTCGTTTAGTAAAGCGTGCGTTCCCACCAAACAGTGAATTTTAAAATCCTTAACTGCTTCAAAAACTTCATTTTTTTTCTTTGTTGTGTTTATGAGTAATTCTACCTTAAACCCTTCATCCTCTAGAAACCGTTTTGCAACTGCATAAGTCTGTTCTGCAAGACTAGTGGTAGGCGACATAATGCAAACCTGATAGTTATTTTTTAATACAGCCAAAGCACAAATTAAAGCCACTATAGTTTTTCCAGAGCCTACATCACCTTGAAGAAGCCTGGTAGATTCCAAAGATTTACTCATATCATTTAATATTACATTTATAGCTTTTTTTTGATCAACAGTTAGCTCAAATGGTAATTTTTTTTCTACCTTTTGTAAAAAATCTTTATCAACATTTATAGTAATTGATTCGGTTTTTTTTTCTTGATCCTGCAAAGCTAACCCCAATTGCATCAAAAAAAGCTCATCATATTTTAATCGCGTCTCTACTGTCTCATCAAAAATACCTTTTAAGTGTATAGCTTCAAACACTTCACTTAAGAAAGGTAGTTTATTTTTAACTAAAAGAGTATAAGGCAAAAAATCATACGGGGGTTTTGGTGACATAGACAAATGTTGTTCTATAATTTTTTTAACCGTAGCGTTCTTTAGGTTTCCAAATGAAGGATACACAGTATCAATATGTGGTTTAAATGCGCTAAAAGGGCGAATCCGTGGGTGGTGCATTTCTTTAAATAACCCAAATTCCGTTATTTTACCTTCACACACAACAGTTGAACCAACTCTTATGTTTTTTAGTATAAATTTTAAAAATTGATTAATATTAAACCACTTACAATCCAGTTTGCTACTACCATCGTCAATTGTTACAGCATAATAATTACCGGTTTTTTTTGCTATAACGGTACCTTTTACACATGCATAATCCTGGGCATTTGCAATAGGCGTTATTTGGGTATAGTGCTCATGGCGCAGAGGTTTTGTTAACAGTAAATCCCAAACACAAAAAATGTGCTTTTTGTTAAATATTTTTTCTACATAAGATTTTAAAAGCAGTTTTGATAAAAGCCAATCTGCGCACTTGTCAAATTTAATGAGCGAATTTTCTCTTTTGAGGTAGGAAATAGCGTTTTTATAATCTTTTGAATGAGTGTATGTAAGAATCTTTGCTTCTAAAGCATTTAGTGTCTGCTTTATTTTCACCATGTTTTAAATTGATACTTCCAATACTTCTTCTATCGTTGTAATACCGTCTAAAACTTTTTTAATCCCGCTTTGCCTGAGTGTTTGCATACCTTCTTTGATTGCTATATCGCGGATTTTATCTGTAGGTGAGAGTGCAATTATGGCTTTTCTTATTTGCTCATTTATGGGCATAGTCTCATATATTGCGACTCTACCTTTGTAGCCCGTATTGTTACAAGCAGGACACCCTTTGCCACGGTAAAATACAGCATCTTTTCTCTCAAGACCCAAACTTTTTATCAACTCCGGCTCTGGGTTATATGCGATTTTACATGAATCGCAAATTTTTCTCACTAACCTTTGAGCTAAAATCAACCTCAATGACGAAGCAAGCAAATATGGCGCAACACCCATATCTATAAGCCTTGCAACGGCACTTGGGGCGTCGTTTGTATGCAGTGTTGATAAAACTAAGTGTCCTGTTAGAGCTGCTCTTATAGCAATATCTGCAGTTTCAGCATCTCTAATTTCACCTACCATGATAATATCTGGGTCCTGTCTTAAAAACGATCGTAGTGCTTTTGCAAATGTTAAACCAATTTCATCATTTACCTGTAGCTGATTTATGCCTTCTAGGTTATACTCTATCGGGTCTTCTGCTGTTAAAATATTAACGCTTGTATTATTTAATAGATTAAGTGTTGCGTAAAGTGTTGTAGATTTGCCAGAGCCTGTTGGACCTGTAACTAAAATTATGCCGTGTGGGGATTTAACTGCTTTTATGTACTTTTCCAAATCTTCTGGTTCAAAACCTAAATCATTTAGATTTACCTTTATGCTTGATGAGTCCAAAATCCTCATAACACATTTTTCTCCAAATGCAACAGGTATGCTAGAAACCCTTAAGTCAATTTCTTTATTAAGCATTTTTAGTTTTATTCTACCGTCTTGTGGCAACCTCTTTTCTGCTATATCTAAGTGCGACATAATTTTGATTCTTGATACAATGCTTGGGGCAAACTGTTTTGGCAGCTTCATTATTTCTATATTTTTGCCATCAATTCTATATCTAACTTTTACAAGATTTTCAAAAGGTTCTATATGGATATCAGAAGCCCTTGAAGTAATTGCATTTTCAATAATAGAATTCACCAATTTAATTAAAGGTGGATCGTTTTCTTGTATAATTGACTGACTTTCTTCTTTAACTTCTTCAATTGTTTGCGTTTGTGGGAGGTTTTTAACAAATTCTTCGAGTTTATTATAAATCGTATAGCTTGTGTTTATAGCATTTGTTATATCCTGTGGCGTTGTAATATATAAGATTACTTTTTTAATACCTGTTGTGAATCTAATTTCATCTATTAAGTAAGTATTTTCTGTTGGATCAACAACCGCTATATGAAGCTCATTATCAGTTTTTGCAAAAGGCAATATTAATCGTTCCCGTGCTACCTCTTCTTTTATTATCGAAACAACGCTCCTATCAATTAATACATTACTTAAAACTATTCTTTTTAGATTAAATTGTTTGCTTAAAACATCGGCAATATCTTCATCAGTAATTAAATCATGCTCTTTTAAAATTTCACCTAAGCGTTTATTAGTCTTTTCTTGCTCTTGTATTGCTTGTTTTAACTGCTCTTGTGTTATTTTTTGATTATTTAACAATAACTGCCCAATTAATGACACTTTAAACCCCTTTTGTATAATTTTAGCATGTTTTTATAAAAATAACAAATACAGCTGTTAAACAAGCTATTTAAAAAATGCAAAAAATTTAATTAATTTGACTTTTTAGGCTAAATCTTTTAGTATAGGCGCAAGAAAAAATTTTAGGAGGTATAATTTAATGGGTCACGGAAAAGTTGTAAACGTTTCCGACGCATTAAGCGTCATCAAAGATGGTGATGTCGTAGCCATCTCAGGGTTTAATCTGTCTACGGCACCAGAGTATTTGATCTTGGAACTGTTTGAACAGTACAAAAAAACAGGCCATCCAAACAACCTATTTATTATCTCAGACACACTACCTGCGGTACCAGACAGAGGGCTTGAT
>JBFWJP010000097.1:0-5765 GCA_050253135.1 Desulfurella sp.
TATTTATTACTACTACTTGTGCCTTTTACAAAACCCAGTATTACAAAAAGCCAAATATCTATAGCAAGGCATACTATAACTACTAATGTTAAAATTGTAAAGTTTTGACTACTGCTAGATAAATTTTCAAATGCGCTAGAAACAAAACCTAAAATGAAGCTACATATAAAAAACAACACAGTTAGCCAACCACTTTTGTTTGCGTCATGAAACCTTCTTGTCTGCAGTGAAAGTGTGGGCAAAAGCAAAGCAATTCGCCAAATCATTACAAATGCTGAATATACTGCAATAAGTTCTCTATAATTTGTAACTTTCAAAGCATATAAAAAAAGCGTAATTAAAATTAACAAAACAGCAAAAACAATAATATTGCCAAGGTAAAACATCCAAAATTCTTTTCTTGGAGAACGAGTTTTAAAATCCAAAGAGCGCTTTACAACAAACCACCAAAATCGCAAAGGATTATTGGACTTGTATAAGTTATCTACTTCTTGGGGTATTTGCTCATTCTTTTCTATATCGTACATTATAGAAAACCTCCTTAAAATTCACATTTAGAAACTAAGTTTAATCAAATAATTCTCTATCATTTAAAAGCGCCAACCGAGCCAAATTTAGCGCATATTGAGAAATATAAAGCCTAGTATAATTACGCTCAGCCTGGTATATCTCTTTGAAAACCCTTATTTCATCTTTAAACATAATCCCAATATAATGCAAACCTACGGGCTTATCTTTGCTTCCTCCGCCTGGTCCTGCTATGCCTGTATCGCACAATACTATATCAGCGTGTGTGCATTTTTTTGCACCTAAAAGCATCTCTTTTGCCGTTTGTTCGCTAACAGCGCCATATAACTCAAGCGTTTTTTGTTTTACACCTAAAATATCCATTTTTGCTTGATTAGAGTAACTTACAATAGAACCCAAACAGTAATCAGATGAGCCAGCTACATTTACCAATCTAGACACGATAAGACCGCCGGTCGAAGATTCTGCAGTAGCAATTGTGAGTTTTTTTTCTCTTAAAAGCCTACCAACAACCTCTTCCATTTTTACATTACCATGCGCATAAATATATTTTCCTAAAACTGATGCGATCTTATCTGAAATTGCATCAATAGTGTACACATCTACACCGCAAGCTGAAACATTGATAAATGTATGCTTGTAATCTTTAACAATGTTACTTAAATCACTCTCTTTTAACCCAAAAGTTCTAAAAAGCTTAACTTCTCTAATCTTATCTTTATAGCCTAAAGCATTTAAAGCATAATCTAGCATACTTTGGGCTTCTTGCGGTATACCAGGCAAAATAATAACAATTTTATTGTTTTTTTCATAAAAAAAACCTAAGGCTTTTCCGAATTTATTTGGTATAGGCTTTGAATTTGATAATCTAAGCGCCATCCTTTTTCGCATTTGTGTTAGTTCAACATTGCGCGATTTATAATCCTGCTCTAAAAAATTCAGCCAGTTTTCATCATATACCAAAGGCTCATTCAAAGCAGTTGATACAGCTTCGCGCGTTAGATCATCAAATGTAGGACCAAGCCCACCACTTATAACCAATATATCGCAAAACTCAAGCGCAAATTTAACGCTATTTGCAATATCTTTCTCGTCATCTTTACACATATGAATAAATTTAACATCAAGTCCACGCTCAAACGCCATTCTTGCAAACATTTTCGAGTTTGTATCCTGCTTTGTGCCTGTCGCAAACTCTGTACCCGTAATTAAAATACCGGCATTCATAATTTAGCCTCCCTTATATACAAAATAAATCGCTTCACATAAAACAAACAAACTAAAAATCCAATAACTGCGCCGCTAAATATTGCAAATCTTATACCTACATAATTTGCAACTACACCACTAAATATACTACCAAATGGCGTAACACCCAAAAATACGAGTGAATAGATGCTCATTATGCGCCCTCTTATCTCATTTGTTGACAATAACTGCATCGTAGTATTAGATAAAATAATATACCCAATAAGGCAAAAACCGGCTGCAAATATTGATATACTTGCTTGAATATAGTTTTGGGATAGTGCCATTAAAATTTGAAAAACATTCAACCCAAATGCATTTATTATCATTAATTTTAAGTACGAAACTTTTTTTGATAGATAGGCAATCAGCATAGCTCCAAAAAATGAACCAAGACCCATGTAAGTCATAAGCATACCAAAACCAATGGAATTTTGCTTTAGCGTGTATTTAGCCAAAAGTGGTACAAGAACACTAAAATTCATTGCAAATATAGAAAGAATCGTCAACAAAACAACAATATCAAACAATACTTTATTTGCTTTTATGTACTCTAATAACTCTTTTAAACTGTCTTTTAAAGAACTTTTCTTTTTAGAAGGATCTCCATTTATGTCAATAAAAAATAAACCCAAAACAAGTGGCACGAAACTTACTGCATTGGCATAAAAAGTGGCTTTTATACCAATTTTTGCTATCATAACACCAGCAATGGCAGGACCTACAATGCGTGCTAAGTTAAATATGGTAGAATTTAGTGCAATAGCGTTTGATAGATCCTGCTTGCCAACTAAGTCTATCATAAAAGACTGCCTTGCTGGCACATCAAATGTTTGAGCAAAACCCATTAGTGTGGTTAATATCAAAACTTCA
Organism: Desulfurella sp.; assembly: GCA_050253135.1. Lineage (GTDB taxonomy): Bacteria > Campylobacterota_A > Desulfurellia > Desulfurellales > Desulfurellaceae > Desulfurella. The sequence goes on from JBFWJP010000097.1 coordinate 2,650, forward strand.
GTGTACGTTATAATATCAAGATTTGTAAGTATTGCTAGAATTAAAGATAACAGTGCCATTGAGCTTTGCGTTGCTATTACAATGTAGCGTTTTTTTACTCTATCTACAATATCGCCTGCTATAATAGAAAAAAACAGTATAGGTATATACTGAAAAGCAACCACAAGTCCCAGCAAAAACGGTGAGTTTGTTAATTTCAAAACAAGCCAGGCCTGCCCTACAATTTGCATCCATGTGCCAATTGACGATATGATCTGGCCAGACCAAAATATTCTAAAATTTTTATACTTTAGAGAAGAAAAAGTTTGCGCTAAAACCCCAATAATGTTTCCCCTTATAAAAGTTTTATAAAACTCAAAAAACCCCACTTTTATTATATCACAATATAGCCAAATGAAAAATTCTACTTGGAATGAACTATATTGTAAATTATAGCCTTTTGTTCTTGGCTAAATATTGCTGGGCTTACAGTTTTTAGAATGTCATCTAGCTTATCTATTTCATTTAACTTTTTATAGCAGTATATGAGATTTACATACGCAGCCGCAGACTGCTGTTGAGTAATCGATTTTTGTAAAAGTTTTGCTGCTTGAGCGTATTTACCTTCTTTTATGTAAATAGCCGCAAGATCATTTAAGGCAAAAGAGTCTTCTTGAATGGACAAATATTGTTTGAGCAGTAGTTTTGCTCTGTAATAGTCACCACTTTCTAAACTATGGTTTATGCTAAGCGCTAAATTAGAGAGTTTTTCTGCCTTTTCTTGCTGGTAAAGTAAAACACTTTTTAACTGCTCTTGTTTGGTAGAATTTGTAAGCGGTGGTTTATTTCGGCCTTCATTGCTTGAATTGTTAGCAGTAACATGCGATTGGACGAAAGAGTTTGTTTGAGCGATTTGTGGACTTCTCTTCAAACTTGCAATTTTAGGTTTTGTCTTAATTGCTTGTGTTGAGTTTGTTGGAATCGTTGCACGTAAGAGAACTGTTGAGTTTGTAGCATTTGTTTTATTTAGCGTAGAAATCTTTATCGAATGTACGTTTTTTTGAGTTTGGCTTGTTGGGTTTGTGCCAATTAAATTTGAAATATATAAGAGTAAGCTACCAATCAAGATAGATCCAAAAAATAACAGCACCCATTTTATATTACTTTTTTTATTTGGTTTTTTATTGAAATTGTGAACACTAGGTGACCTTTTTGATTGTTCTAATCGCTTAAGTGCATCGTATAGTTTACTCATTTTTTAAGATTACAGGCTTTATTAATATTACAAGCTCAACATTGTTTATGGATTCATTGTTTTGCTTAAATAAGTTTCCTACAATAGGTATATCACCAAGCAAAGGCACACGTGTATTTGATTTGTTTATTTGCTTGCTTATAAGTCCACCTATTACTATCATCTGATCGCTTTTGGCTGAAATTTGAGTTGTAGCTTCTTCTAAATTTACCTGTGGGAGCGTATATGAATTTTGACCAATTGTGGTTGGCGTTAAACTCAAAAGAGTGCTTTTAATAGGTGTAATGCTTAAATTAACCGTATTTGTCGAATTATTAATGTATGGGATAACACCCAACATTACCCCATCAAATACGCTGTTTAAATTAACGGTAGGCTGTGTTGTGGAAGTACCGCCTGCTACAGTTGTAGTGGTAATCTGCACAGACTGAATATAGGAAATGCTTTTACCTACACTGATTAATGCAGGCTGACCATTTGTAACCAAAATACGCGGGTTTGATATAATTTTCACATTGCCGTATTGGGCTAGCGCATTTAACAACACACCAAAGTTGTTTGTATTAAATGTAGCAGCTATACCTGTAGGCATATTACTTCCATTTGTTGCAACTGAGGGGGCTGTACCAAAAACACCTGGATTAAAGGGAAATGTTTGGCCATTAATTTGTTGTGGATAATTTGAATTGGACGTAAGGGCATTTAGAGAATTTTCTGGTATATTGGATAAATTTTGCTGTACTGTAAAACGACCATTTGCTGCCCTAAAGAGGGTATTCCAGTTAATCCCATAGCTGGAGGAATCGTTTAAATTCACTTCAACAATTTTTACTTCTAATAGTACTTGAGAGTTGTAATGCGATTTTAAATTTTGTATATATTTTGATATTAAGTTTAAATTTTCTTCTTTGTCCCTTATTACTAAAAGACCAATAGACGGATCAAGTGAGTATTTGCCTTGCTTTGAAAGCATTGCTTTAAGTGTGTTTTCTATTTGAGCATAAATGTCTGTTGAAGATGTGCCTATTGAATCTGTGATTTTAAATTCTCCAGTCAGTGGCGTTGAAGTAGATCCACCTGTTGCGCTTGTTGCAGATTGACTTGCGCTGCCTAATACATCACCACCAACACTTATACTTGCCTGTTTTTTTGAGGCTATAAAGTTTAAATAAAACATCTTTGTGCCAAATTCTTTAACGTAGAGCGTTTTGCCTTTTATCTCATAAACTAAGTTTAAAGACTGTGATAGTGCATCAAGCGCTTCTTTGATAGGGGTATGCTTAAACGACACAGTTACAAGTGGTACGTAGTAAACTTGCTCTTGGTTTTGCTCATTTTGAAGTTGTGGAACCTGTTGAATGTTAGCTGACTGTGGTTGAGAAGTTTTTATAGTATTAGGTACTTGTGTAGTTTGCGCTGATGGGTTAGGGTTTTGAGGCAAAGCAGGGTTTAGACCAACAAATTGAGGTGAGTAAGAAACATTTGGGTTTGAGCCGTAAGGTAAATTTTGATTATAAGGATTGTAGGGATTATATGGAGGCTGGTAGTATGGTTTTTGCGATACCTCAGATGTCTTCGGCTTTTGTGTAATGCTTTCTAAGTTTGAATCGATAACCAAATTAAGCCCTGCAACCTTTGCTATTGTATAGTAAACATCTTTAAAGTCTGCATCTTTTACAATTAAGTTAATATATTGAGTATTAGCTGGTGAAATCTTTTCAAACTGAGGCTCATATGAAACTATGTTTGGTTGTGGCGCAGAAACATTTTGTGTCTCCGATTTAATACTAAAATCGTTTTTTGCAATCTCATTACTTGTAGCACAAGAAGTTAGCAAAAAACACAAAAATATATACTTAAGGTATTTTGACATAAAGCGTTT
>JBFWJP010000098.1:0-5687 GCA_050253135.1 Desulfurella sp.
TATGTTGTTAATATGCAATTTCGTAAATTTATCTTTTACATAATAGAATGTTTTTGGGTATAATATTGCAATATAGCCACAAACAACCCCTAAAATAACATAGAAAGGTAACCTAAGCGGGTTAAAGGGCGATTTGTAAAACCCAAAAATTGGTTCAAATCCAACAAAACTTCCAAATATAGAGTATCCTATAGCGCTTGCAACAATAGCCGGGTAAATAATTTCGGATTGCAAATCCCTCTTGTAAAGCACTTCAGCAGCCAAGATTGCACCGCCTATTGGAGCTTTAAAAATTGTGCCAATACCTGCACCAATCCCAATCGCGACAATTATTCTCTTATCTTGCACATTAAGGCGTAAAGCTTTCCCAATCAACGAACCAATACCAGCAGAAATTAAAGCAGTTGGCCCTTCTCTGCCAGCTGAACCACCAGAGCCAATTGTTATAGCAGAAGCTATGGTCTTTAAAAAAATCACGCGAGGTCTAATTTTGCCTTCTTTGTTATGGTAAGCATCAATTGCCGCATCCGTACCGTGCCCTTCTGCTTCGGGTGCGAATTTAAATATTAAAAAACCAGATATTAAACCACCTAAAGCCACTACAAAAGGTATTAAAAAAGTTCGCTTTATTACAAAAACTTCGCTGATACCCTCACCTTTTGGCAATGGCAATACAGCACCCAATAAATAATGCAAAAAAAACCATTCAGCAAGCTTTATGCTATAATAAAATACCAAAGCGCCAAAGCCCGCAATAATGCCAACTATAGCTCCCAAAATAAGCCACTTTAAAAAATGAGACTGTCTTGAAATTAAAAAACCAAAATCTTTGGTTAATTTATAAAACTGAATTTTTATTGCCTTAAAACTACTCATTCTTAAACCATTATAGTGCAATTTAAAGTGTTTTCAAGTTTTTAGTCTTGACAAAAATAACAAAATTTATACAATAGCACTCAAAGCAAGGCGATGGAGTTCGCCTTAAAACGCCTCACCTTGGCTGATAACTCCTACAAAGTTAGTGGGTAGGAGTTATGTATGCATTTTAAATTTCAAACAATAATCATAATATCACGAGGGTTGATATGCTAATTTTTTTAAGTATTCTACAATTGTTGTATGTTATTGTCTTATCACCACTTGCTATTGGTATATTAAATTTTTTTGACGAAAGGTTATCTTCAAGAGGCGGTCCATCTATATTTCAAGAATATTACAACATATTTAAGTATTTTAAAAAGCAAAGCATCTATCCAAACACTGCCTCAGACTTTTTTTCTTATGTGCCCTACATTACATTTGCAATGTATTTATTTTTAACCTTAGTACTGCCTATAATTACGGCATTCCCTTTAACATTTGGGCCTGTTGTTGATTTTGTTGGTGGAGGTTTAATATTTGGAGCTGCTTCCTCTTTGTTAAAATTAGCTTCTTTAGATTCTAAAAACAACTATTCGATTTTAGGTGCCTCAAGAGCTTCAAGCATAGGAATATTCACAGAGCCTATTATACTTTTAATTTTTATTATATTTGGTGTTATATCTGGCACAAATAACCCTTATGTAATTAACAATATTTTGCAAACCTCAACAAGCTGGTTTTTTTCCTTAGTACATCTGTTTGTTGCTATAGCATTTTTCTTTGTTTTGATAATTGAAACAGGACAATTGCCCATTGAGAGTCACACACCAAACGAGCTTGGGTCTATTGATAATCTTATGAGTCAAGAATACTCAGGGAGGGAATTAGCTCTTGTGAAATGGGGAAGCTATATAAAATCATTTATTTTGATGAATGTTTTGTTGAACGTTTATACATTTCCATTTTTTGTACCTATGAAGCTAAATCTATTATCTGTCTTTATTTATATGTTTATCAATTTTTTTAAGATTACTGTATTATTGGCAGTATTTGCCATTATAAATAATACAGTTTCAAAATATAGGTTATTTAAGGTTTTTGATTATATTGCAATAGCTTTTAGCTTTGCTTTGATGGCTATGCTAGTATTTTATATCGTACAAAATGGAGGATAAATGCACGTCGAAATATTTGTACTGGTAGGTTTTTTAGAAATTGTGCTTTCAATTTTTATGCAATGGCAAACATACATCCTTAGCAATATCAAAACATTTGCCATACAATCGTGGATTTTAAGCATTTTTTTGATGTACTTTGGTCTATTAAATGGCGATATATCAATGGTTATTCTATCATTGCTAACAATTATTACAAGGGCTGTTTTTATACCTTTGTACTTAAACAATACCATAAATAAACAAACATTCAGAGCAAGAGAAAATAAACATAGAGTTAGCGTTAGTCTTTCCATACTAATTTCTGTATTGCTGGCCATATTTAGCTATATTCTATACTCTTTAGTATTATTAGAGTTTGGCAAATCTCTCATTTCTATTCCTATCACACTTATGCTGCAAGGAACATTTTTAATAGTTTCTCGCTCAAACGCCTATGCGCAGCTCATTGGCTATCTTGTTATGGAAAATTCTATGTTTTTATTGTCATATCTGTTTAGCGGACTGCCATTTATTGTAGAGGCAGGTATCATTTTGGATATTCTAGGTGTTGTTATGATTGGAGGCATACTCATGAAAATACGAGATGAAGATATTCAAAAAGAGGAGGAACTTTACGGATGATATATACACTGCCTGCAATTTTTGCAATAATTGGCGCTATTTTAAGCTTTGTCTTTTTTAGAAAAAAAGAACGCGAAGTTTCAGTTTTAGCCAGTGTCATATCGCTAATCGTTTCTATTCTTAGTCTATTTAAACACGATTATTTTACGAATTATTTTTATGTTGATAATTTATCAAAGATTTTTCTACTTATGATCTCAATTGTTTATCTAGGTGTTGTGCTATTTTCAATAGAATATATCTCAAGAATGAAAGAGCGTTTTATTAAGGTTTATCAATACTTTACACTGTTAAACGTATTTGTAGCGGTAATGTTTTTTAGCGTGATTTTAAATAATTTTGGTCTTATCTGGGTATGCATAGAAGCCACTACATTTTCGAGCGCCTTGCTTGTAGCTGTAGAAAACGACTTTGCAGCACTTGAAGCAGCATGGAGATACATCATAATAGTCTCTGTGGGCCTCGTTGTTTCGCTTATTGCTACATTATTTCTATATTCATCAGCCAAAACGCTATTAATAAACGACCTTGTAAATCAACAAACGCCGGGTGGTTTATTCTTGCTTGGTGGTATGTTATTAATAGTCGGCTATGGCACTAAAGTTGGGATTTTTCCCATGAACACATGGCTTGCTGATGCACATGGAAAAGCTCCAGCACCAATAAGTGCCATATTTAGCGCGATTTTGCTACCTGTATCAATATACCCAATAATACGCCTCTTTGAGGTATACCACAATGTATTGCTTTCTGAATTTGCTTTCATTTTAGGCTTTTTAAGTGTTGCAACAGCTAGTATTATGACTCTAAATCAAAAGCTATACAAGAGATTGTTTGCTTACTCATCAATAGAAAATATGGGGCTTGCACTGATTGGAATAAGCCTAGGCTCATACGCTCTATTTGGAGCAATTATTCTAATTTTTACACACGCACTTGCAAAATCTGGTGTTTTTATGCTTACAGGCAACATCTTTCATAACTTTCAAAGCAAAAAAATTGAAGATATTAGCGGTCTTATTAAAACTATGCCCAAAACCGGCTTATTTTTATTTTTGGGTACGCTTGCCGTTACAGGCGCACCGCCTTTTGCTACTTTTTTTGGAGAACTATTAATTTTAGCAAAAACTATAAATCTTTATGGTTGGCTTGTTGGTATGATCTTGTTTTTATTTGTTGGGTGTGGTTTTTTATTTATAAATTACAAAGTAATAAACATGGTGTTTAGTAGTAAATCTAAACCTTTCATTAAAGAGAGTTTGTTTACACTTATACCAATTATATATATATCACTTTCTGCAATAATAATCATTGCGTTTCCTGTCTTTTACAAGTTACTTAATGGAGTTATAAAATGAAACGATTACTTGGTGTGATAAACAATAAAGGTAAAGAACAACTACTTGTAAGCTCTGGTTCATTTGTCGGTCTTGTGGATAGCTCTCAAAATGAAGATTTTAAAGCTTATACGTGGCAAAAAGAGTTAGAAAAAACAAAAGAGGTGCAAGATGAATTGTTTAACTTTAGGCTTGGTCCATCAAGCGGAGCATTATTAGAGTCTGTCATTTTTAACATATTTACATACGGGGAAAGAATAAAACAAGTTTATGTAGATAATACTTACAAATCCCGCTTTATAGAGCAAAAAATGTGCGCTAAAAACCCTTTTGAAGCCCTAAAGTTGTCAGAGCAAATTTGTGCAAGCTTTGCTTTTTCGCATTCATGTGCTTTTTCTCGTGCAATTGAAGAGGCCTTTAATATAAAGATAAGCGACAATGTAAAAATAATGCGTTTAATATTGCTTGAAGTCGAGCGTATTTTTAACCATATATATGTGATTTCACGCTTAAGCGGCGCTGCTGCACAAAAGGTTTTAACGAACCATTTAATCTATCTATTTGATGAAATCTTAAGTCTAAACAAATCTTTTTTTGGAAATAGATTCTTAAAAAACATTAACTCCATAGGCTCAATTAAGTATATACCCAAAAACCAAATGGAGATTTTTATCAAAAAACTTGAAAGCATAGTAAACGAATTTTCAAAACTATACAATCTCTCTCTAAAAAGTCACAATTACTTAGACAGACTCCATAATACTGGAATTCTAACAATAGATGATTTTGAAATGTTTAATTTTGATGGACCAGCGCTTAAAGCTATAAATGTTTCTTTAGATACAAGAGTTTATGATGAATTTTTTGAAAATTTTAAAAGCATGATAGAAGAAGATGGGGATGCGCTCTCAAGAATGATTGTCAGAGCAAAAGAAGTTTTCCAATCAATGATGTTAATCAAACAACTATTAGAGAAACTTCAAAAATACGAACCAAATAGTTATATTAATATTGAAGATGATCAAAAAGAAAGAAGTACAATTGCTTTTGCAGAATCCCCAAGCGGAACAGTTTGTTATTATATTGAATTAATAGGCAATAAAATTGACTATATCTATATTGCAACGCCTTCTATGTTCTTAATGAAAGCAATAGAAAAATCTCTAGAAGGTCAGATTTTTACTGATTTTGCATTTACTGTGGACTCATTTGGGGCTTTTTTTGCGGATGCCGCAAAATAATAGGGAGGAACAATGTTACTTTGGCCATTTTATGGGCTTTCAAAAAATTATAGCAAAAAATACAAGTTTAAACTACATCCTAAACCAAATCTATTTAAACGCTCTTTACATATATTTGTGATTGATGCGGGGTGTGATGTTGAGTTGCTTTTAGAATTTTACAGCCTTTTGTCACCAAAATACAATATACACAGATGGGGTATTTTCTTTGTAAACACACCAAGAAGTGCTGATTTAGTTGTCATTTTATCCAAACCAACTTCAAAAATGCTACCCATAGTTAAAGAGGCAATAAATCAAATGCCAAAACCTTATGGTGTAATGTTAATAGAAAATAGCAGTTTTGAAAAACATGATTTAAATTTACCTAACACTGTAAAACATTTAAAGGGCAATATAGAAGCAGAGGAAATTTTAAAAGCATTAATAGAAATAGCTCAAGGTGGTTT
>JBFWJP010000099.1:0-5674 GCA_050253135.1 Desulfurella sp.
GACGCTCTTCCGATCTTACTTGTAACAACCTGGGCTGTACCTGTTTTTCCACAAATTGTCAAATTTGGTATGAATGCGTTATGTGCTGTGCCAATAGGGCTTGATACAGTTAACTCAAGGGCGTTTTTGATTATCTCAAAATCTTTTTTCCCATTTTTGATATCATATAGTATTGTTTTTGGTTGTATATAACTTAAGCGGGGCTTATAGGCAATCCCATCATTTGCTATAACAGAAAAACCAACCGCTAGCTGTAGGGGAGTAAATAGTGTATAAGCTTGGCCTATGGCACTTGTTATAGTGTCACCTAAATACCATGGTGTGTGAAACATTTTGTACTTATATTGTGGAGAAGCGATGATGCCTTTTGATTCATATCCAAATAAACCCACACTTTTGCCAAACCCAAATTTCTGCAAATATTCGTCAATTGTTTTAATGCCAAGTTTCATACCTATTTGGTACATAAACACATCTGATGAGCCAGCTAAAGCGGTGTATAAGTTTATTTTACCAAAACCACCTGGTTTCCAATCTTTAAAAGTATATGTGCCAATTTTTATTTCATATGGGCAATAAAGGTAGGTATCTTGTGTGATTATGCCTTTTTGCAGAGCAGCAAAGATTAAAAAAGGCTTTATTGTAGAGCCTGGAGGGTATGCACCTTGAACCGCTCTATTAAACAAAGATATTTTGTCTCCTTTTTGTAGCTGTTGCCATTCTTGTTCTGAAATACCATTTACAAAATCGTTAGGGTCAAAAGAAGGCTTGCTTACAAGTGCTAACACATCACCGTTGTTTCTTAGAATGACAACTGCTCCTTTATAGTTCCCAAGTGCATCATATGCTATTTGTTGAGCTTTGTAATTTATAGTTAAACGTATATTTTCACCTTTTTTAGGATTTTGTTGTCCAAGTATTTTAACTGTTGTGCCAGAGACATTACGCTCTACTTCCTTATAACCCCATGTGCCTTCAAGCTGCTTATTGAATAACTCTTCAACGCCTGCTTGACCAACGTAAGAACCTAGCGGTGCTCCTTTTTTTATATCTTCTTCGTTAGCTTCTTGTACGTAACCAACTACAGGTGCATAAATGTATGGGTTTCCTAAATAAATTCTCTTTGGCTCAATTTCAACATCGACATTTTTTAATATATCTTTACGGGATAGTATCTCAAATACCTGATCATGACTAATATTATTTGCTAGTACTTGAGTTGAAAAATAGCTAATAGAGTCAATTTTCTTTTCAATTTTTTCTTTAGGTTTTTTAAGAATATTAGATAAAAGAGATATTTCTTTTGGATCAGTCTTTATATTCCTTGTAAAGTACAAAGTAAATGAAGGTTCGTTAGATGCAATAATATAATTATCGGATGTTAAAATTTCGCCACGGGCTGGCCTTATACCAATTAGACGCAAACAGTTATTCTTTGCCATTTCGTTGTATAGGTTATAATTTATAACCTGCAAATAAAATAACCTGCCAATAATAATAAAGGTGGTTATAATCAAAATAAATTTAATATAGTTTTTTGCTGTATTGAAATTTTTTGATACGGGAATATCAATCTTTCTTGGCATAATTTATTTTCAGTAGGCTTTGAACTATAGAATAAAATAAATACAGTAATAAAACATTCAAAAGCGAAACAAAAAAAGGTACTTTTAGCATAAGATTATCATATATTCCAATTAACAATAAAAGCGCAAATATAAACTTAGAGCCAAATATGTTTTTTGAAAGATCATTTAAAAATACTATAACAACGAACACAATGGTATTGTAAAAGAAAACTGTTTCTTGCATACAATCTAATAAAAATCCTGCTAAAAAAGCTGCAAAATAGAATTTATTAGGACTGTTTAAGTTAGGATAAGCATTATTTGCTATAGCTATTATAGCGACTATTGCAAAGCAAAAAGCCTCGTATGGTATAAAAAACATATAACTACTAAATACAGAAAATGCAACAGCAATAAATAAGATAAGTGCAAAGATTAAATATTTCATTTTAATTTACCACATAAACAAAACTATCATTTAAAAAAGTTTTATCAATTTTAACCAGTGCAATTTTATAAAAGCCCCTCACCTCATAAATTTTTTCAATCGTGCCTACATTTATATTGGGAGGAATATTGCCTATCAAGCCAGATGTTACCACTTGGTCATTTTTTTGTATAATGCTTTGTGTATTTAAAAATTCTATCTTTGGCTCATTTTGTGAGCCCTTAAAAATACCTCTATAGTAATTGCCGTTATTTATGATAAAACAATCTGCTACAAAATTGCTGTTGAATACAGTTTTAACTTTGTATAAATTACCAACTTTTGATTCCACTATTCCAACAATATTAAGTTTTTGAGATACAACGGTTTTGTTTAAGATATCTTTTGCTGGAGCATTGGATTTTATATATATATAATTTATGTTGGAAAAATCTTTAAAAACAAATGGGCATTTAATTAGATGAGTGTTAGGCAATGCATTGAGGTTATGTAGTTTTGCTTGCAACATTTTATTTTCCAGTGCTAATTTATTCACTTCTTTTTTTAATTGGAAGTTTTCTGTTTGTGCATTTTGTAAGGTTATATAATTTTTAACAATGTTTTCAATGGAATTTAGAGCATAAAACCCAGTGGTTTCAATAGGGTTTGTTATATACAAAACACCCTTTGAAACGAAAAAATCAAAATTTGTATAGTGGTTTACTAATGACAAAATCGCTGCTAATATAGCATATATGAGAAGTTTTTTCATTCAATAGTAACTTCACTTAAAAAATCAAGGTTCTCAAGTACTTTGCCAGCTCCTAACACTACGGCTAAAAGCGGTTGATCAAAAACTTTAACTGATAAACCAGTTTCTTTTGAGATCAAAATATCTAGGCCTTTAATTTGCGATCCACCACCTGTTAGCATAATACCATTATCTACAATATCACTTGCAAGTTCGGGCGGCGTTTGCTCTAGTGCATCTTTAACAGCATTTACAATTAATGAAATAGGTTCTTTGATTGATTCTCTAATTTCTTCAACGGTAATTTCAATTGATGTAGGTATGCCTGTAATCAAATCAATGCCTTTAATGGATATTTTTTGGCTATCATTTTCTTGTGGGTAGGCACTGCCGTAGTTTATTTTAATGTTTTCTGCACTTGATTCTCCAATTAAAACAGAGTATTTTTTCTTTATATAACTTGATATGGCAGCATCTAGTTTGTCGCCTCCGCACTTTATAGAAACACTATTTACAATACCCCCAAGCGATATTACAGCTACTTCTGTTGTACCACCGCCAATATCTACAATCATAGAGCCAATTGCTTCTTGAACAGGTAAGCCTGCACCAATGGCTGCACTCATTGGTTCTTCAATTAAATAGACTTCTCTTGCTCCTGCATCGTTTGCTGCATCTTTTACAGCTTTTTTTTCTACCTGAGTGATGCCGTGGGGTACTGCTATTATAATCCTCGGTTTAAAAATAGTTCTTGAGTTTTTTGATTTTTTAATGAAATACCTTATCATTCTTTCTGCTATCTCAAAGTCAGCAATTACACCATCTTTCATAGGTCTTATAGCTGTAATATTTCCTGGTGTTCTACCAACCATTTCTTTAGCTTCTTTTCCAACTGCTAAAACTTTTTCTGTGCCGTTTGGCTCTTTTTTTACCGCTACGACGCTTGGTTCATTTAATATTATGCCTTTACCATTTGCATACACAACTGTGTTTGCCGTTCCTAAATCAATAGCTATGTCATTTGAAAAGTAATTGATAAGTTTGCCAAACAAACTAGTCATTTTGTTCTCCTATTTTAAAATCTTTTTTTAATCCGCGTTCAACTTTTATGATACTGGGTTCTTTTGATAAGGCGTTTACGCACTCATTTATTTCGTTAATGTTTGATACTTCTATTTCAAGCAAAAAAATATCTTGATCTGTTTGCTTTTTCATTTTAAAATCCGTTATATTTATGTTTAAATTTGCTATTGCAGACGAAATTTTTGATATCAAGCCAAGCGTATCTTTTGCATACACCGTGAGAATAGTTTTAACTTTCTTTTTTGATTCTTGCCATTGAGCTTTAATTAGACGCTCTGAGTTATAGCCAATCCTTGCAATATTTTCACAATCAATCCTATGTATCATAATAACACCATTTTTTGAGATATAGCCTATAATCTCATCTCCAGCCACAGGGCTGCAGCACTTTGCTAATTTTATATCAAAGTTGCTGCTGCCGTCAATAGAAATCACAAACCCAGATTTTACTTGCGTACCAATGTCTTTTTTCTTAATCGTAGTATCTTTTTGTGGCTCTAAACTGGCAATCAGATTTGCGGGGTTTATCTTTTTTAATCCTATATTTTCAAACAAATCATCTTCTTTTGAGAACCCCAAGTTAGAAAGACTGTCTTTGAAAGCTTTAGATTTAGTGTAAGAGGCAAGCGTGATATTGTGTCTGAGTAATTCTTTTGATAATAGATTTTTGCCTATGACAATCATTTCTTGTTTTTCTATTTCTCTTACACTTTGCTTAATTTTATTTCTTGCTTTAGATGTTTTTGCAAAAGAAAGCCAGTCTCTTGAGGGTTTATGAGAGGGACTTGTTAATATTTCTACTATATCACCACTTTGCAATTCATGCCTTAAGGGTACCATTTTATTGTTTACTTTTGCGCCTGTACACATATCGCCAATTTGTGTATGGATTTCATATGCAAAGTCAACGCAAGTTGCCCCTCTTGGAAGCACTTTTAAATCTCCAGCGGGCGTAAATACATATATTTCTCCGCTTTCTAAGTCTGTTTTCATATCCCTTAAAAATTCTTGGGAACTTTCGTTTTGAGTATTTTCAAGTAATTTTTTAAGCCATACAAACATTTTATCGTTTAAATTGAACTTTTTGCCTTCTTTGTAGCGCCAGTGAGCTGCAAGACCTTCTTCGTTTATTTCGTGCATTTTTTGAGTTCTAATTTGTATTTCAAGTATAACATCTCCTGGCCCAAATACGGTTGTGTGTAGTGATTGGTACATATTTTGTTTTGGCAAAGCAATGTAGTCTTTAAAACGATTCGGAAGGGGTTTGTACAGTTTGTGTACTACACCTAGTGCATTGTAGCAGTCTTTCTCTGTTTCTGTGATTATTCTAAAAGCCACAAAGTCATAAATACTATCAAGATCAACATTTTTTCTTTGCATTTTTGTGTATATGCTGTATATATGCTTTATGCGGCCATTAACTTCACACTTAATGTTGTTTTGCAATAAATCTTCTTTTAAAGAATTTTCGATAAACCGTATATATTCTTCTTTTTTTTCTAAAAGGTTTTCTATATAGGATTTTATTTTACTATAGGTATTGTAGTCAATAATCTCAAAGCTTCTATCTTCAAGTTCACTTTTTAGCCAGTATATACCTAGTCTGTGAGCTATTGGTGCATAAATATCTAGTGTTTCTTTTGCAATTCTTTTTCTTTTTTCTTCGTTTAAATATACAATAGTGCGCATGTTATGAAGCCTGTCGGCTAATTTTATCAGTATGACTCTGAGATCATTTGCTATCGAAACAAGAAGCTTTCTAAAGTTGTCTGCTTGTTTTTGCTCTGCGCTTTTATACTGCAAAGATTCGATTTTTGTAAGTGCTTTTACAAGATTTAATACATC
>JBFWJP010000100.1:0-5674 GCA_050253135.1 Desulfurella sp.
ACCGCCAATTGACAAAGGACCCTGCGCTACTGCATAGACGTTCCCATTTGCTCCAATAAGCGGTGTCATAAGAAGCGTTCCGCCTTGCAAGCTTTTGGCATCACCGATAGAAGCCACGTTTACATTTATTCTAGAGCCTTCCTTAATAAAAGGTGGCAAGTTAGCGGTAACTATTACGGCTGCAATATTTTTTGTTTGTAAACTTGCTGTTAGTGCAGGAGGCAGGTTAATATTAAATCTCCTTAGCGTATTGATAATAGATTGTATTGTAAATTTAGCATTTGTGCCGTCACCTGTGCCAGCAAGTCCTGCTACAAGACCATACCCTGTAAGTTGATTTTGTCTAACACCTCTTACATTTGTAATGTCTCCAATCCTAACATCAGTTGCATAAGCGCCTATACCATATGAAATAACTATAATAAATACTAAAAGTTTTAAAAAGGCCTTATAAGTTGCCATAATTTCGCAAGCCACCCTATGTTGTGTGTATCACTTACAACACCTTTGCCATTATAATATATTTTAGCATCAGAAATCAAGCTTGAATCAATTGTATTGGAGCTTGAAATGTCGTATTTGCTTATTATTCCTGTTAATACTACTGTGTTTTCTTCTCCATTTGTAAATACTTGTTTTTCGCCTCTTATAAAGAACCTGTTATTAGGTAATGCTTTAATAATTCTTGCTTCTAGTGTTGCTGTTAGTGTGTTGCTCGATTGGTTAGTACCAGTGCCTTTGTAGCTATTTGAGCCACCAAAGTTTGATAGATTATTGGTGCCTCCATTTGCTAAATTAAGAGCGCTAAAAATGCGATTTTGCATACCAAGCAGTGTAGTAAGACCGCTATTTGTGCTGGATGATTCACTTGTTTGTGTTTGAGAAGTATTTTGACTTGCCGTTTGTTCGCTAACAATTACTGTTACTAGATCACCTACATGTGAAGCTTTTATGTCACCAACAAGACTAGAAGAACTATCACTCCATAAAGATCCCAAAGCGGTTTTGTTATTTTCTTCTACTGACGGCTGATCTTTTACATATTGGGGCATTTTTTCGTAATTTGCTTTGATTTGAGCACTTGAGCATGAAGCAAGCATAAAAGCAATGCTTATTAAACTAAAGTATTTCCACTTCATAGCCTACCTCCCAATCATATATTAGCAAAATCTATTCCAAAATTAATTACATTGATGTAATCTTTTCGTTGACTTTTGTTGTAAGATTATTATATTATAACTAAATTTAGAATGGAGGTTTTTTATGAAAAAAGTAGCACTTGCTCTAACAGGTGTATTTTTAAGTTACAATTTAGCCGTTGCTGGACCATATGGTTATGGTAACTGCCCTGGTCCAATGATGAGGGGTTTTGGTCAATCCCAATATCCAAGTCAAAATATTGGAGAGGCAAAAGCAAAGGATATGATCAGGCAGTTCTTAGACGCAAATAACATGAAAGACTACAAAGTGCTCAACATCCAAAAAATCCAGGTTCCAAGGGGCACAGCTTACTATGCCACAGTTGAAAACAAAAATAAACAGCAGTATGAAATTCACGTGAACCCATGGGGTTATGTGGTTGGGCCATTTGCTTTGCCAAGATAGAATAAACTGTTAAAACGGTCTTAGAGTGTTTGTACCTACGATGATTTTGTTTATATTTGAAAGTCTGTGTTTTTGGAGTGTGCCAAACTTGTCTAAATTAACTGTTAGTTTATCGCATACAAACTCACAAGTTGTTAGATCTGTATTTTGAAGTGTTATTTGAGCTTTGCAACTTGTGAGTTTGTGCTTTATATTTATTGTTTTGATATTTTTTAAATCTATTTTAGTATTTTGTTTTTGGGAGTGTACGATTATTTCTTTCAAAATACCCTGTATTGTTTGATTGTTTACGGTGATTATTTGATCAAAAGTTGGGAGTTTCTCTAAATAGTCCAATACCCATGGATAATTATCACCGTTTTGTGATTGCTGTTCTAAAAAATCTTCCAATTGGGAAAAATATATTAAGCCTTCCTCAAATGACTGAATGTTATCAATATTAGTTGACGAATCTAAAAAGACCACAACGCTTTTAAATTTTACTGTTGAAAAGCGATGATCAAATTTTAACAAGTGATTTCTTAGTTGTTTTGTAAAAAGTTTTGTTTTGTCAAGCGGGTTAGGTAATGCTTTGAACGTCTGGTTTAAGTGCCTATCAGTTTTTAGCTGTATTATTGTGTTAACTTTGTAAGAGTCAAACGTATCGTTTTGGACATTGGCTGCATAATATATAGTGCCCTTGTAGTTTTTCATCTCTGTGCAGAAAATGGTGTTATTGTGATAAATAACTGCGTCAATTTCTAAGAAGTGATATTTGTTGTAGGGACTTTTGAGTATACGATTATAAAACGCTGTATAATTTTTCTGTTTAAGAAATTTTTGTAAAATGGATTCAGCGGCAAACCCAAATAATTCTTGATTGCTTGGAGAAAATAGAAAAAATCTGTCCCAAAACCTTTTTATAATGCAAAAAAATAACATTTTATGCTACACATTTGTATCAAGATTAATGCCTATTTGATCTGTTTTTTTATCGCAAAAATTTAATAACTCACATACACAATCGTAATCTTGAAAAAACTCTCTATGGGTCTTTTTAGAGTAAAAGAGGAACATCTTTCTACCATCTTTTATAACAATATTGATATCAAAACTATCGAGGTTTTGTTGAAAATGCCTTATAAAAAGCTCTTTGTATGAAGCTTTACTAGGTGTTTGTTTTTTTGGTGGTTGTTTTTGTTGTCTGTAATACCTTTCTTCTTTTTTACCAAGATCTTTGATGGCATTAATTTTTTCAATTGATATGGGCTCATCGTCCATTGTTAAAAAAATCTAAAAATTTCGCGATTTGTTCTGGTAAGTCTTTTCTTTCACATATTACATCGATAAAACCTTTTTCAAGTAGGAATTCTGACCTTTGAAAACCTTCTGGCAAGGCATGACCTATGGTTTGTTCAATAACGCGCGGGCCAGCAAAACCAATGAGAGCTTTTGGCTCAGCTATAATAATATCGCCAAGCATTGCAAAACTAGCAGACACGCCCCCTGTTGTTGGATCTGTTAACACAGAAATATACGGCAACCCTTTTTCTGCTAATTTAGTTAGAGCAAAAGAAGTGCGCTCCATTTGCATCAAAGACAGTATACCTTCTTGCATTCTTGCACCACCAGAAGAGCTTATAATAATTAATGGTAAACTATGTTTTATGGCTTTTTCTATTGCTCTTACAATCTTTTCTCCTGTGGCATACCCCATTGAACCACCTAAAAATGAAAAATCCATTACTACAAGTACGCATGGTTTTTCTTTTATAGTACATGTGCCACACACTACCGCTTCTTTATTAGAAGTCTTTTCGATAGCTTCGTTTGTTCTGTCTTTGTAGGGTTTAAGGTCAACAAAGTTTAATGGATCTTTAGTTCTTATGTTTTGGTCAAATTCTTTAAAACTATTTTGATCAACTGTTATTGCGATACGTTTTTCTGCCGATATCCTAAAATAATACCCGCATTTGCATACCCAAAAATTACGTTTTAATTCGTCAACATAAGTAGTTTCACCACAAGAAGGGCATTTAATCCATTTCTCTTCGTTTTTTTTCTTTTTTTTAAATAACATAGCATCACCTTCTATATACAATTTTTCCTTTGTAAATTGTTTGTTCTATGCTTCCAGAAAGAGTTTTTGAGTTAAATGGTGTGTTTTTACCTTTTGATTTAAAGTTGTTTGAGTCCACTACCCACTCTTTGCGTGCATCAAGCAAGACAATGTTTGCCAAAGAGCCCTCACTTAGTGTTCCTGCATTTAATTTAAATGTTTTAGCAGGTTTAGCAGAGAGCAGTTCTATAGCTTTGAATAAACTTATGATATTTTTTTTAACCAAATAAGTGTTTACAACACTAAAAGCTGTTTCAAGACCGCTTATCCCAAAACTTGCCTCTTGAATAGGTACGTTTTTTGAATCAAGCTCATGTGGAGCGTGGTCTGTAGCTATAGCATCCACCAAATCTAATCTCAGTGCCTGTATAATCGACTCTACATCTTCTTTTGATTTAAGCGGTGGGTTAACTTTTGCATAAGAATTGTAATTGTAAGCTTCTTCTTCTGTTAGCGCAAGATGGTGGGGTGTAACTTCAAAAGTTATATTCAATCCTTCTTTTTTAGCATTTTTTAAAAGCTCTATAGATTCTTTTGCACTAACATGACATATATGCAAGCGGGCATCTTTGACAGCTCTTAATATCTCAATATCACGTGCTATCATTGAACTTTCAGAAAGGCTGGGTATGCCTTTTAGTCCCAACTCAAAAGCGGCTTTGCCATCGTTTATAACACCTTCATTAGAGAGATTATAGTCTTCTTCATGCAGTGCAAATATAAAATCTTTGCTATCTTTAGTATATTTAAGTGCAGTGTAGAGTAAATTTGCATCCAAGACAGGCTTTCCATCATCGCTAAAAGCAATGCATCCTGCACTTTTTAAACTGAGATAATTGCAAAGTTGTTTGCCTTCTTGATTTCTTGTTATAGCACCGATTGGGTGTATATCGCAGATATTTATGCTAGAAGCTTTATTTATTATGTACGAAACTACTAGTTCATTATCTATGGGTGGGTTTGTATTTGGCATGCAACAAATAGTTGTAAAACCGCCGGCTACTGCTGCTTCTGCACCAGTTTCTATAGTCTCTTTTTTTGTAAACCCCGGATCTCTTAAATGTGCGTGGAGATCAACAAAACCAGGGCATACTACTAAACCACTTGCATCAATTTCTTTATCTATTGACAAGCCATTTGCATTCCCAACAAGCTCAATTTTATCATCGTTTATTACAATATCTGTAACCTTTTCAATGTTATTTGCTGGATCAATAACTAGCCCCGAGTGAATAACGATTCTCATATATCACCCAATTTTTTTATTATAAGTTCGTTAACGATTTTTGGGTCTGCTTTGCCTTGTGTAGCTTTCATTACAGCTCCTACAAA
The DNA here is from genome assembly GCA_050253135.1 of Desulfurella sp. Lineage (GTDB taxonomy): Bacteria > Campylobacterota_A > Desulfurellia > Desulfurellales > Desulfurellaceae > Desulfurella. Next base: position 5,036 of record JBFWJP010000100.1, read on the forward strand.
AAACCCAATTGTATTTTTTTTGCCAGCTTTGTACTGTTCGACTGCTTTTGGGTTAGATGCTATTGCTTCATCTAAAACTTTTTCTATTAGCTTTGTATCTTGGATTAAATTTAGGTTTTCTTTTTCTATAATTACTTTTGGCGAGAGGGCACTTTCATACATTTTAGCAAAAACCTCTTTTGCTATTTTACCACTAATCACATTATTTTCAACTAAATTAATAAGTTCTGCCAAATCGGTAGGTTTTATTTTGCATTGAGTGATATCTTTGTTTTCTTTGTTTAGATACCCTAAAACTTCAGTTAAAATCCAGTTTGAAGCCGCTTTGGGGTTTGATAGTTTTGCACATTCTTCGTAATAATCGGCTAGATCTTTTGACTCAACAAGTGTTTTTGCATCTTCTTCTTTTATACTGTATTGCTCAATAAATCGCTGCATTTTATCAAATGGCAGCTCTGGTAAATCGCCTTTTACAAACTGAATAAAATCATCATCGATAGAAATAGGCACCAAATCTGGATCAGGGAAATATCTATACTCGTATGCCTCTTCTTTTGACCGCATAGGTTTTGTTGTGTGTGTTTTTTCTGCATATAGGCGGGTTTCTTGAATGATAGGTTCGTGATCCACTACAGCTTG
>JBFWJP010000101.1:0-5633 GCA_050253135.1 Desulfurella sp.
TTATTATCATCATATCGTCGCTTCTGCCAATAGGTTTTGACATACGCGCCATATATCTACCGCAGGCACATTTTGATTTATCAAGTTTTGTAATATCTTTTGTCCTGTATCTTATAACAGGTAAAGCTTCTTTTGTAAGCGTAGTTATAACCAATTCGCCATATTCACCATCTTGTACTGGAAGCAATGTTTCTGGATCAACTATTTCTGCATAAAAGTGGTCCTCAAAAATATGCATACCACTTTGGTAGATGCACTCTGCGCTAACACCAGGACCCATTACTTCACTTAAACCATAATTATCATAGGCTTTAACAGGCAGAGATTCTTGAAGTTTTTTTCTTGCTTGCTCGCTCCATGGCTCAGCTCCAAATAAACCTATCTTTAAGCTAATATCGTTTTGGTTTATACCTTCTTTTTTTAAACTTTCCGCTATGTGTAGAGCGTAACTTGGTGTGCTTACAAGCACTGTTGGTTTTAAATCCATTATAAGCTGTATTTGTCTTTTGGTATTTCCGCTTGAGACGGGTATAACTGTAGCACCTAGCTTTTCAAGGCCGTAGTGAAGCCCAAAACCGCCTGTAAATAAGCCGTATCCAAAAGCAATATGCACAATGTCATCGCTGCATACGCCTGCGCAAGCAGCAAGCCTTGCAACTAAATCGCTCCATGTATCAAGATCTTTTTTTGTATAGCCTACTATTGTTGATTTGCCTGTTGTGCCACTTGAGGCATGTATCCTTGCAAGTTGTTTTACATTTAGGGCAAACATGCCATATGGGTAATTTTGTCTAAAATCTTCTTTGGTTGTAAACGGTAATTTTTTTATATCATCTAAGCTTTTTATATCTTGTGGTTTTATCTTTACACTGTCTAGTTTTTCTTTATATGCTCTTACGTTTTCATAAGCGTATCGAACAGTTTTTTGAAGTCTTTCCAACTGAAGCTCTTCAATTTGTTCTCTGTTTAATAACTCAAATTCGGGTTGAAACATTAATCTACTCCTTTTAGTTTTGTATAAAGTATTGCTGATCTAAAAAGTGTATTTTGTTTTTTAATTTTTCATACGCTTCATCAATATTTTCAAATTTAAAAAGAATTACAGCGTGGTTATCTTTTGCATTTACAAAAGTATAAACATACTCTATATTTAAGTCAGCTTCGTTTATGATTTCAAGCAAATCCATTAATCCACCAGGCCTATCATCCATTAAGGCTGCTAAAATCTCATTTTTTTTGACAATAAAATGTTCTTTTTTTAAAGCTTCATATGCTGCTTCTGGTTTATCAACACAAAACCTTAGTATACCAAAATCATTAGTATCTGCCAAATTTAGGGCTCTTATATTTATATTATTTTCTTTTAGTATTTTTGTAACATTGTAAAACCTACCCTTTTTGTTTTCTATAAATACGGAAATTTGGGTTATCTTGTAATTCATTAAAACACCTCCTATTGTCTAAGTTACCATTATAGTTTTATCTATCCAATTTATCAAGAAAAACCTTAACAAGCTAATTAATTGACAAATAAAAATAAATATGTATTAATATATACTAATATGAATTAGTAGCATTAATAAAAAAACAAATGAAAAAGCTGATTTTAAAAGATGGAACGCTGTGTAGCATAAGAAAGACTAAATTATCAGAAAAAGAAAAGATAAGAGAATTGTTTTTGCAGACTTCACCAGAAAGTCGCTACTATAGGTTTTTTAGTGCAACTAATCAACTAGACGATAAATCGTTAGATTCAATGATAAAAAATGACGCTTATAATGTGTCTTTAATGTGCATTGTTAAAGATAATATAGTTGGGATTGCTAATTACAATGCTAATTCTGATTTACAATCCGCTGAAGTTAGTTTTTTGGTGAAAGATGAGTTTCAAAGCAGAGGCATTGGCACACTGTTACTTGAAGAATTAGCAAAGCATGCATGGCTTAGAGGCATTAAAGAGTTGGATGCAATTGTTTTGGCAGACAATTACAATATGATTGGTGTTTTTAAAAACAGTGGCTTTGAACTTGTGCATGAAAAACTTGATTTTTCTACAATTCATCTAAAATTACCGCTTACTAAATTCAATAAAGTAATGTCTTTGCATTTGCTGAGAGAAAAACTTGCTACACAAGCTTCTTTATTAAGCGCATTCAACCCTAAAAAGATTGTCTATGTGGGAGATGAGTGTGCGCTTTGGTATAATATTTACCAAACCAGAAAAGACGCTATTTTGTTTAGTCAAAACGGTGATATACTAAAGAAGATACGTAACGAGAAACCTGATTTACTAATTATAAATGTATCTGAGTGTAAAAATCTACTTGAGTTGCTTGAATTAGATTCTATAAAAGTGTTAATTATTACAGCAAAACTAAATGAACCTTTGAAATCTGAAGTTATTTCTCTGATAAAAAAGCAAGGTATAAGGTTAATTGGTCCAAACTCTACGGGTTTGTTTTACAATACTTTAGATAACAAAATAAATATAAGTCCGATTGCTTTAGCCAAAGAAGGAAGATTAGCTATTGCTACACATTCTAATCTATTGGGTATAAGTCTTGTTGGATATTTTAATTATATTGGCTTGGGCGTTGGTTGTTTTGTAAGTGTGGGCGATAAAGCTGATGTATCGGGCAATGATTTACTTTATTTATGGCAGGACGATAACAATATTGATATTATTGTGTTATATCTTGATTCTTTTGGCGATCCTGTGACATTTTCACTGCTTGCAAGAAAGATTTCTAAACAAAAGCCAATTTTTGCTGTAAAATCAGGTAGGACACTTTTAAGCTTGGGTGCATCAAGACATGAAAGTGTTGTTTTTTCAAATACAGATTTTACTGTAGATGGGTTGTTTAAACAAACTGGTATTATCAGAGCAGAGACATTAGAAGAGCTATTGGATGATGTGTTGCTTGCCTACACATGCAATTTTTTATCCGATTCTTCCTATGTGTCTATAATATCAAATTCCGTTGGTGCAAATCTAATGGCAGTCGATACATTTGAGGCAAATAAATTGACAATTGATAGGATTGTTTATATACAAGAACCTACTATGGAATCCTACAAGAATGCTTTGCTTGATGTCTTATCCAATTCAAAATCCTATTACATTGAAGTGATTTTTACGCCACACCAAGAAATCAGCTATGAATTTTTAGAGAATTTTTTAAATGAAATTTTATATACTGTAAATTCTATAGAACATAACAAAACGGTAGTGGTTAATATACTTTCTTATCTCCAAAGCAAAAACAGAGTATTGGAAAAAGAGGGTTTAGAGAAAAAAATTGCAGTGTTTGCATTTGTGGAACGCTCTTTAAGGGCTTTAGGAAAGCTTTTGTGGTATGCAAATTACAAGAAAAAAGCTGAAATTTATCCACAAGATTTACAAAAACTTAATATTAAGGAAGCACGCAATTACGTACAGAAATTATTAGTAAATAACAAAACATACCAGCTTACTCAAATGGAAGGAAGGTTTCTTTTTGACATACTGGATATTAAATTTGCTCAAGTTGAGGAAGAGGGGATTTATAATATAAGCATTGGTTTTGCATACGATAAGTTATTTGGTCCAATTATGGGTATTTCTTATTATTTGTATGGTGTTAATATTGCATATGAAGCACCCATTGTTAGGGTTTTACCTCTAACGTTGTTAGATATTGAAGAAATAATAAATTTGATAGACAAAAAAAGCGCGCTAAAGCTACATTCTAGGGAGAAATTGAGCGCTTTATTTATTAGGCTCAGCGAGGCGTTTTTGCATATACCAGAAATTAAGCAACTTGATTTGCCAAACTTGGTTGTATCCGAAAATGGATTTTATTTTGCTAAAGCTATTATAAAAGCAAAAAAGGATGATCCAAACCTTAAGAGTTTTACTATTAATTTTTAGTATGTTATAATAAATGTATGTTGAGGGTAGGGATAGGCTACGATCTACACAGATTGGAAAAAAATCATAGACTTATTATTGGCGGTGTTGAGATAGAAAGCGATATTGGTGCATACTCTCACTCGGATGGCGATTGTCTTTTGCATGCATTGGTAGACGCTATGCTTGGAGCCGCTGGTCTTGGCGACATTGGAGAGCATTTTCCAGATACAGATGAAAAATACAAGAATGTTAAAAGTAGTTTATTTGTAATAAAAACGCTTGATTTAATTAAAAAAAATGGTTTTAAAATCATAAATGTGGATGCAACAGTATTGCTTGAAAAGCCAAAGTTAGCTTCGTATAAACAAAGCATTAAAAAGAATATAGCAAATTTGCTTAACTTAGATGAGCGGTTTGTTAATATCAAAGCAAAAACAAATGAAAAGGTAGATGAAGTGGGTAGGGGTTTAGCTATTGCTTCATATGTAGTAGTTTTATTGGAGTACTAGCCATGCAGTCCATGGGAAAAATTTTAATCTTTATGGGAGCAATATTAGTTTTATTTGGCCTGATTTTATCATTTTCGTCAAAATTACCTTTTGGTAAATTGCCGGGTGATATAATTATAAAGAAAGATAATTTTACTTTTTATTTTCCGCTTGCAACAAGTATACTTTTGAGTATAATACTGACTGTGATTATGTATTTTTTGAACAAACGTTAGGGAGGATATTATGCATTTTAATTTTATTTCATTAGCTTATGCTGCAGGACAACCTGAACCAGCTAACCCAATTTTATCGACTGTTATACCGTTTGCTATAATTATTGTGGTTTTTTATTTATTTCTTATATTACCCCAACAAAAACAAAGAAAAAAACACAAAGAATTTATAGAAAGTTTACAAAAAGGAGACGCCGTGATTACCTCAAGCGGGATTTATGGTAAGATAAAGAATATAGGTGAAAAAGAATTCACCATCGAAATAGCAGAAAATGTTAATATAAAAATCTTAAAAGATAATATTATATCAAAGGCTTCATAGTTTAAGCGTGATTTAGCATATGAAACAATCAGATTGGTTTAAACTTTTTTTAGTTATTATTGTTTTTATCATATTTGGATCGTATGCTGTAGATGCATTTTTACCTCAGCAAACGCTTGAAAATCTCCCTAGTTTTATGCCTAAAAAAGTTATAAACCTTGGGCTTGACTTAAAAGGTGGTACGCATTTAACTTTGGAAGTTGAAACAGATAAAGCGCTTGCTGGCATTTTACATCAGGCTGCAGATAATCTAAAAAAGCAGTTTGATAGTGCAAAAATCGCGTACAATACAGTAGAGGTCAATGGAAAAAAAGCCTCTATAGATGTAACTTTGATGGACCCAAACGATTCAAATAGGGCACTGGATTTAATTCAGAATAACTTTGGCAATTTTGAAACAAAAACCACTTCTTTAGGTATAACAATGACACTTAAGCCAAAAATTGCTTTAAATATGCAAAAAGAAGCCGTAAGTCAAGCGGTGGGTGTTATTAGAAACCGCATAGATCAGTTTGGTGTTGCGGAACCGACTGTAGTAACGAGTGGCACAAGGGATATTGTAGTTGAGTTACCTGGTATTTCTGACCCAGAACGGGCAATTAAACTAATTGGTCAAACGGCAGTGCTTGAGCTCCATTTAGTTGACGACTCTGTAAATATCGAAAATGCACTTAATGGTCAACTACCGCCAGATG
>JBFWJP010000102.1:0-5619 GCA_050253135.1 Desulfurella sp.
TATGAATATTATTACTACAATGGTCTTGTGAGGTTGCTTGTTGCAAAGAAGTGAAATTTTAGTTGCGCTATCAAACTCCAATATTATAGTAAAAGATTTAAAAGATTTTTCATGTTTAGAAGAATTGTATAATAAAAAAAACGTAAAAATTGATCCTAAAAAAATAGATACTGATTTAGACTATATTGAAAAAAACGGTATTACTATAATTGACTACTTTGATGAAAATTATCCTAAAAATTTAAAAAATATTGATTATCCACCAATTGTGTTGTTTGTGAAAGGTCATTTTGACCCTTCAAAATTATTTTTTGCAATAGTTGGCACAAGGTACCCATCGGGTTATGGTGAAAAATGTGCACAGTTGTTTTCAAAAGAGCTTACTTTGGCTAATTTTTCTGTTGTTAGTGGTTTAGCTAGAGGTATTGATAGTATAGCGCACAAGAGTTGCCTTCAAAATGGTGGCTATAGTGTAGGTGTGTTGGGTTGTGGTATAGATATAGTGTACCCAAGGGAAAATCAAACACTATTTGAATCGATGATTCAAAACGGTGCTATAATTAGCGAGTTTGCAATTAAAACGCCACCTAATGCGTATAATTTTCCACGAAGGAATAGAATAATTACAGGCTTAAGCGAATGTTTATTGGTTGTAGAAGCCGATATTAAAAGTGGCTCTTTAATTAGTGCTAGGTATGCTTTAGCACAGTCAAAACCAGTTTTTTCCATACCAGGTGAGATTTTTTCTAAAAGAAGTTTTGGGACGAACCAGCTTATAAAAGATGGAGCATATCTAGTTCAAGAACCATCAGATATAATTTTTTATTTTTATAAAGAGATAAAAAAAGAACTAAACAATGAAAATCGAAATCAAAAAGAATTAGCCCTAGATGACCAAGAAGCTTACATGCTAAATTGTATAGAAGGTGAGATGAGTTTGGATGAGATTACTGAAAAGACAAAATTTTCAATAGATGAGGTAGTATCTATAATGTTTGATTTAGAAATTAAAGGTGCCATTAAAAGGCTTGATTTTGATAGGGTGCGAAAGCTATGAACTTAGTTATAGTAGAGTCACCAGCAAAAGCAAAAACAATATCGCGTTTTTTAGGAAAAGATTATGAAGTGATGGCTTCTTATGGCCATATCAGGGATCTGCCTAAAAATAACTTTGGCGTTGATATTGAACATAGTTTCAAACCAAAATATACAATTTTAAAAGATAAAAAACCAATAGTTGAAAAAATTAAAGCACTAAGTGAACAATCAAATAAAGTTTACATAGCAACTGATGAAGATAGAGAAGGTGAAGCTATTGGTTATCATATTGTTGAAGCTGGCAAAATCTCAAAAGATAAAGTTGAGCGCATTGTTTTTCATGAAATTACAAAAGATGCTATTTTAAATGCCTTAAAAAACCCACGTAATATTGATTTGCTAATGGTAGATTCTCAAGAATCAAGGAGAATTTTAGATAGAATTGTTGGATACAAACTGTCTCCGCTTTTGGCAAAAAAAATAAGACGAGGGCTTTCTGCTGGAAGAGTGCAATCTGTTGCATTAAAATTAATTGTAGAGAAAGAAGAAGAGATAAAAAATTTTGTAAAACAAGAATACTGGACGCTGCATTTAATTTTTTCAGATAAGAACAATCAGGTTGAATCTATTTTAACAACTATAGACAATGTTGAGTTAGATAAATTTTACATAAAAAATGCAGCTTTAGCTAGGGATATAAAAACTCAAATTGAAAAAGAGCAATTTATTGTAGAAAGTATAACAAAAAAAACACTTGCAAGAAAACCAAAACCACCGTACATTACAAGCACACTGCAGCAAGAAGCTTCCACAATTTTAGGGTTTCCTCCAAAAAAGACTATGAAAATCGCTCAAAAACTCTATGAGGGTGTGAGTTTAGATAAAGAACGCATAGGTCTTATCACATATATGAGAACCGATTCACTAAATGTGGCAAAACAAGCACAAGAAGAAGCTTTAGATATCATCAAAAAATTTTATGGTCCATTGTATGTTCCAAAACAACCAAATATTTATAAAACCAAATCTAAAACAGCTCAAGAAGCACACGAAGCCATAAGACCTACAAAGCCGTCATTACTGCCAGATATGGTTAAAGAATACTTAAGTGATGATGAGTACAAGCTATACAGCCTTATTTGGAAAAAGTTTATGGCAAGTCAAGCTGCAAGCGCAAAAATAAACGCAGTAAGTATAGTTTTTTCCTCAAGCCGTTTTAAATCAAAAGCAAACTTTAATGAACTGATTTTTGATGGTTACTTAAAAATTTGGGATTTATCGGATAGCGATTTCCAAAAAGCGCCAAATTTCACACAGAATGACAGTGTTAAGCTTAAAGATGTTTTAGAAAAGCAGCATTTTACAGAACCACCCCCTAGATATACAGAGGCAAGCCTTATAAAAACACTTGAATCGTACGGTATTGGAAGGCCTTCTACATATGCTACGATAATTGATACAATTTTAGAAAGAGAGTATGTAGTATTAAATGATAAAAAATTTTACCCAACGGAAATTGGAGTAATAGTTTCAAAAGCACTGGATGATTTTTTTAAAGATATTATAAATGTTGACTTTACAGCAAAGCTTGAGGAAGACTTAGATAATGTAGCCAAAAACAAGGTAGATAAAACTAAGTTGTTAGAAAATTTTTATGGAAAGTTTAGCTTGATGCTTGATAAAGCTTATCAAGAAATGGATAGCATAAAGCCCAAAGATGAACCAACTAATATGATATGCGAACTTTGCGGATCACCAATGGTTATAAGACAAGGTCGCTTCGGTAGATTTCTTGCATGCTCAAATTATCCTAAGTGTAAAAACACAAAGTCATTAAACGAAGAAACAGTCGACATAATTTGCGATAAATGTGGTTCAAAAATGGTCGTTAAGCATTCAAAAAAAGGTTCTAAGTTTCTTGCATGCTCAAACTATCCTAATTGTAAAAATACAATGCCGTATCCTACCGGACTGAAGTGTCCTTTGTGTGGGAAAGACTTAGTTGAGAAATCTTCAAAACGCGGAAAATTTTACGGTTGTAGCAATTATCCTACATGTAAATTCACTATTAGAGGTAATATTATTAATAAAAAATGCCCAAAATGTGGTTATGAGTTGTTTAAAGTTTTAAAGGATACACTAAAGTGCGCAAACCCAAATTGCGATTATAAAGAGGCCATTGAAAAAGAAGAACTTGAAAAATTATAGCATATTGTTTATAGTGTATTTGTCTTGAAGGAGGTTGTGAAATGTCAAGGAAGTGCGAAATTTGTGGAAAAAGCGTTCATGTTGGAAACAATGTTAGTCACTCTAACAGAAAAACCAAAAAAGTATGGTACCCAAATCTTCAAAAGGTTAAAGTTTTGCAAAATGGCAAACCCAAAAAGATAATTGTTTGCACAACATGTTTAAAATCTGGTAAAGTTGAAAAAGCAATATAAGTAGTTAAGATTCGCCTGTTTTTACAGGCTAAATCTTCATTAAAATGTTTGGTATATCCGATGGCGAATTACTTGTAATATTGTTTATATTAATTGTTATTGTAGGTCCGAGACGTTTGCCTGAGCTAGCAAGGGAATTTGCCAAATTTTACAAAGCCTTTATTAAGGCTTACGAACAAGCAAAAAATGATATAAAGCAAAACATAGATATAGATAACGAGTATGTAGAAGATTTGAAAAAAATAAGAGACCTAAAAAATATGACAAGCTTCAAAAATATTAAAAATATCAAAGATATCAAAGATATAAATCCAGCAGAAAAGATTAAAAACGAATGGAAAAGCTTAATAGAAGAAGCCAAGAAAGAGCAAGAGCCCAAAAAAACACAGTCAGATGAAGAAAAACCCAAATAACATGACTTTGCTTGAGCATTTAGAGGAGCTCAGGCTAAGGATTATTGATGTAACAATTGTTCTTGGTATATTAGCTCTTATAACATTTCACTTTTCACTGCGTATACTGCAGTTCATACTAGAGCCACTTTTAAAGGTTCTGCCTCCTGCAAGCCATGTGATTTTTACAGGTATAACGGAAGCTTTTTGGGTTAGGATGGAAGTTTCTTTGTATGCTGCTGTGCTTTTTGGTTTGCCGTACATTTTTTATCATATATGGATGTTTGTGCACCCAGGTTTAACAAAAAAGGAAAAAAAGATTGTTTTGCCATTTATTTTTTTTGCCACTGCGTTTTTTTTGATAGGCTGTGTTTTTGCCTACAAAGTTATACTGCCAATTGGCTTAAAGTTTTTGGTTAATTATGGTGGGAAAGAAATGTCTGCCATGCCAAGCATTAAGCAATATGTGTCGTTTTTTTTAAGGATTTGTTTTGCGTTTGGTTTAATTTTTGAGATGCCCGTTGTTAGCTATATTTTAGCAAAAGCCGATATAATTAACGCAAAATGGCTAATAAAAAAATGGGATTATGCTATACTTGCTGCTTTTATAGTAGCTGCAGTGCTTGCCCCACCAGATGTGTTATCTCAGTTTTTAATGGCTATACCTATGATTTTGTTGTATGTTGTTAGTATTGGTGTTGTCTATATTGCTCAAAAACCAAAAAAAGAGGAAGAAGATTGATCTATTTATTTGTTTTTATAATAGGTATAATATTTGGTAGTTTTCTTAATGTCTGTATTTATAGAATCCCACGTGGTTTTTCTATTATAACCCCTCCATCTAGTTGTCCTGTTTGCAAAACTCGGATTAAATGGTACGATAATATACCAATTTTGAGCTACATTTTTTTAAAAGGTAAATGCCGAAATTGCAAATCAAATATACCTATAAAGTATCCAATTGTGGAGTTATTTGGTGGACTTATTGCATTGTGTGTTTTTCTAAAGTTTGGTTTTGCTTTACAAAGTATTTTCTGGGTCATTTTTGGGTACTGCTTGTTAACTTTGAGTTTTATAGATTTGGAGTTGTTTATTATACCCGATGTGATAAATGTATTGTTGCTAATATTTGGTTTTTTGTTTGCAATATACAATGGCACAATTATTGAAAGCTTAGTTGGGGGTGTGTTTGGTTTTGTGTTGTTTTATGTTTTAGCAGTTATATTTTCAAAATTGTTAAAGCAGGAAGCACTAGGTTTTGGTGATGTAAAACTGCTTGGTGCAGTGGGTGTATGGACTAGCTGGGTAGGTGTATTGTACACTGTTTTTGTTGCATCGCTTACAGGTTCCATTGTAGGAATTTTATTGGTTTTTTTGTTTGGTAAAAAATTTAAAGCTAAAATACCATTTGGGCCTTTTTTAGCGCTCAGTGCTTTTTCTTATATCTTTTTCGGAAAAGAATTGATGCATTTTTTTTATGGTATTTAGTTTTTTCTTGCAAAATTGAAAATAATTTGTTAACTTTTGGCTAAATGTATAAGAAAGGTGATTGATGTTTAATTCTTATCCTATCGTGGATGTTTTTAATGCTTATTTTAATTATCAGGTAAGGTTTTCAAATTTATATAGTTTTTTTAATAAGGATTCTACCATAAAGATACAAGACATAAAAGATGAGTTTAAAAAAATTGCTCAAAAAAATAATATGTTGCTTCAAGACAAAAATATCCCTACTATGACAACTCTAA